>JAJUGH010000005.1 GCA_029268265.1 Alcaligenaceae bacterium
AGAAGTCCAGTTCCTGACGAGAGAACTGAACGCACATCTGGTTGATCTTCTCGATGCCGACGCCGTGCTCCCCCGTGATGGTTCCCCCGACCTCTACACATAGCTCGAGAATGGCGGCCCCGAATTTCTCGGCGCGCTCCACTTCCCCGGGCGAATTGGCATCAAAGAGGATGAGGGGATGCAGGTTGCCATCCCCCGCATGGAACACATTTGCGCAACGTAGGCCGAACTCCTCTTCCATATCGGTAATGGCGTTGAGCACGCGTGCCAGATGCCTTCGCGGTATGGTGCCGTCCATGCAGTAGTAGTCCGGAGATACACGGCCGGCTGCGGGGAACGCGTTTTTGCGGCCCGCCCAGAAGCGCAGCCGCTCCTCTTCCGTAGACGATACCTGCAGGCGGGTCGCCCCGGCGGCGGCAAAGACGGCGTTCATACGTTCGATTTCGTCTTCCACTTCTTCCTGGGTGCCGTCCGACTCGCAAAGCAGAATGGCTTCGGCATCAAGATCGTAGCCGGCCTTCACGAAGGGCTCGACCATATGCACCGCCTGCTTGTCCATCATTTCGAGGCCCGCGGGCACGATGCCCGTGGCGATCACGTTGGCGACCGCGTCGCCGGCGCTCTCGACAGTCGGGAAACTGGCCATGATGACGCGCGCACAGGTTGGGCTCGGGATCAGCTTGACAGTGGCCTGCGTGACGATGCCCAGCATGCCCTCGGAGCCGATGAAAGCCGCCAGAAGATCAAGCCCCGGGCTATCCGGTGCGTCGGAGCCGAGCTCCACGACTTCGCCGTCGATGGTGACGATACGCACGCGCAAGATATTGTTGACCGTCAGGCCATACTTGAGGCAATGCACGCCTCCGGAGTTTTCGGCAATATTGCCGCCGATGGAGCAGGCAATCTGGCTCGAGGGGTCGGGCGCATAGTACATGCCATAAGGCGCTGCGGCCTCCGAGATCGCCAGGTTGCGCACACCCGGCTCGACGACCGCCGTGGCCGATTCGGGGTCTATGGAAAGAATCCGGTTGAGCTTGGAGACGCCCAGCAGCACCCCTTCTGCGTGCGGTGTCGCGCCGCCGGACAACCCGGTGCCCGCGCCGCGCGGCACGATGGGGATATTGAATGCCTTGCATGCCTGCACCACTTCGATCACCTGCGCCTCGTCTTCGGGCAGGATCACCACCGGCGGCAGGCTGCGAAACAGGGAAAGCCCGTCGCACTCGTACGGGCGGGTGTCTTCTGCACGGGTGAGTATGCAGTGTGCCGGAATGCGCCCCGTCAACCGCTGAAGCAAGCCGGCAAAATCGGCGGGGCTGGATGTGGCAGGCGTGGCGGGATTGGCGCTCATGGTCTCAAAGGCAGAGGGGCCGCCACAGTGGCATCAGGCGGCGAGCTCGACGCCGGGCGCGAGCGGAATGATTTTCCCCGGATTCAGGATGTCGTGGGGGTCGAAGGCATGTTTCAGGGCGGCCATGAGATCCAGCGCATCTCGACCGTGCTCCAGCTCCATGAAGGCCATCTTGTGGAGGCCGACGCCGTGTTCTCCCGTACAGGTGCCGTCCATGCGGATCGCGCGTTCCACCAATCGTCGGTTCAGCACCTCGGACTCCTCGAATTGGCGAGGGTCATCAGGATCCAGCAGCATCAGAACATGGAAATTGCCGTCTCCGACGTGGCCCACGATGGTATAGGGAAAGCTGGCCTGATCCATGTCGGCCGCCGTTTCCGTGACGCACTCCGCCAGGCGGGAGATGGGCACACAGACGTCGGTAGTGCTCGCCCGGCACCCCGGGCGCAGCTGCAAGCCGGCGAAATAGGCGTTGTGACGCGCCGTCCAGAGGCGGCTGCGGTCTTCGGGGCGCTCCGCCCACGCGAAGTCCTCACCACCGTTAGCCCGGGCGATTTCCTGCACCACTTCAGCCTGCTCACGCACGCCGGCGGGACTTCCGTGAAACTCAAAAAGCAGCAGCGGCGATTCCTTCAGCTCGAGCTTGCTGTAGGCATTGGTGGCACGCACGGCCGCGGTATCCATGAATTCGACGCGCGCGACGGGCACGCCCATCTGAATGATCTCGATCACGCTCTGTACGGCGGAGCTCAGTTCAGGAAAGTTGCAGATGGCCGCCGAGATGGCTTCCGGCTGCGGATACAGCCTGACGGTGACCTCGGTAATGATGCCCAGCGTACCTTCACTGCCCACGAATACTCGGGTGAGGTCATATCCGGCCGATGACTTGCGGGCACGGCTCGCTGTGTCGATGACGCGGCCGTCCGCCGTGACAACTTTCAGAGACACCACGTTTTCGCGCATGGTGCCGTAACGCACGGCATTCGTGCCGGATGCGCGCGTGGCCGCCATGCCGCCCAGACTGGCGTCGGCGCCCGGGTCAATCGGGAAGAACAGGCCGGTATCGCGAATGGAATCGTTCAGCTGCTTGCGTGTAACGCCGGCTTGCACCGTGACGGTGAAATCTTCCGGGTGCACGGCGACGATCTGGTCCATACGGGATAGATCGAGCGACACTCCGCCCTGGACCGCCAGCAGATGCCCTTCCAGGGACGAACCGGCCCCGTAGGGAATGAGCGGCACGCGATGCGTGTTGCAGTGCGCGGCCACCCATGCGACTTCCTCGGTGTTCAGGGCGTACACCACCACATCCGGAGGGGTGGTCGGATAAGGCGATTCGTCTCGGCCATGGTGTTCGCATGCAGCGGGCGACGTGACGACGCGATCGCCAAGGCGTTCGCGCAAGACTTCGATGAAGCCCGGCGGGATGGTTCTGCGCCGGCCCTGCACCGGATGAATGGCATTCACTCTATGTTCCTCGTTGTTGCAGACGCGGCGCTACTGCCCGCGCGTCTTCCCTGCGGACGGAGTACCGCAAGGATGACGCGATACTACCGGATTCAGGCAGCGCTGCCGATCAGGGCATTTGCTGATTGCGACGCCACCTCGCGGCGCTTGCGCACCGCTGCAGCGAGACGGTCGAGAACGGCCACGGACTCGTCCCAGTCGATACAACCGTCGGTAATGCTCTGACCATAGGTGAGTGGCTGGCCCGCGACGAGATCCTGCCGCCCCGCCACCAGGTTGCTCTCGACCATGACGCCGCAGATGCGGTCATCGCCCTGTTCCATCTGGGCCGCCACATCGTCGATCACGAGCGGCTGCTTCCGGTAGTCCTTGGAACTGTTGGCGTGGCTGGCATCGATCATCAGACGGGGAAGCACGCCGGCCTTGGCGATCATCTGTGCAGCTTCTTCAACGCTCGCGGCGTCGTAATTCGGTTGCTTGCCGCCGCGCAGAATCACGTGGCAGTCCTTGTTGCCTACCGTGGAGACGATGGCGGAGTGGCCGCCCTTGGTCACGGAAAGGAAATGATGAGGCTGCGATGCGGCAAGCATGGCGTCGATCGCAATCTTGGTGTTGCCATCGGTTCCGTTCTTGAAGCCCACCGGGCAGGACAGGCCGGACGCCAGTTCGCGGTGAACCTGGCTCTCGGTGGTACGCGCCCCGATTGCTCCCCAGGAAACCAGGTCGGCAATATATTGCGGCGTAATCATGTCCAGAAACTCGCAACCTGCCGGCAGGCCCAGTTCGTTGACCTGAATCAGCAGTTCGCGCGCCGTGCGCAGCCCCTTGTTGATATTGAAGCTGCCATCGAGACCCGGGTCATTGATGAGCCCCTTCCAGCCCACGGTGGTACGGGGCTTCTCGAAGTACACCCGCATGATGATCTCGAGGTCCTGGGCATGGCGTTTGCGCTGCTCCACGAGCTTGCGGGCATATTCGAGAGCCGCGGCCGGATTGTGGATGGAGCACGGCCCGATCACGACCACGAGGCGGTCGTCTTCGCCGTCGAGCACATCGTGAACCGCCCGGCGCGATTGGTAGACCACCGATGAGATATCCGGAGTGCATGGAAATTCCCGCATGATATGCGAGGGGGGGGACAGTTCCTTGATTTCCCGGATTCGAAGGTCATCAGTATTGTGCGACACGGTGTGCTCCATTTTGGTTTGCCAGCCGGCCCAGGCAGAAACAAAAAAAGCCGCCTGGCTGTGCGCTGGCGGCTTTTTTGGGAATTTGGCTTGTTTCAGTGCGTACGACAGTTCCCTTCCTCCACCAGCGGCTTAGGAAAAGCATAAAAGTAAAAAAAGAAAAACTGGAAAGCGGTACGCATGAGATAAATCCTAGCACGGCGAACGCAGCGTGCCAAGATAAAGCGCAAATTCTGTTGTATGAAGTGCGATATGGTTCGGATGTGGAATCATTTGGGTCGAAATATTTATTCAGTGTATGATTTTTCGCGAAACGATCCCGCCTGCGGCAGCCACCCGCCACCCATGTCGGCTGCCACGGAAAACGCAAAGAACAGGAGCTCACCATGCCAGCAATCGCATCCCGCCTCACCATGGCACTTGCCGTGGGAGTGGCTCTGTGTGCACCTCTGGGAGCCGCACAAGCGGCAAGCCTGGAAGAGATCAAGCAAAAAGGGCAGATCCGCATCGCCGTCGCCAACGAAATCCCTTATGGCTACGTCGACCTGAGCGGTGATGCCAAGGGCGCGGGCCCGGATGTCGCACGCCAGATCATGAAACAACTGGGCATCGACAAGATCGAATGGGTAAGCACCAGCTTCAGCTCGCTGATCCCGGGGCTACGCGCAGACCACTTCGACATGGTGGCGGCAGAAATGGCCGTGCTTCCCGAGCGCTGCAATCAGGTGCTGTTCTCCGAGCCGAACAGCTCATATGGCGAAGGCCTGCTCGTGGCGAAAGGCAACCCGCAGGATCTGCACAGCTACGAAGATTTCGCAAAGTCCGAGCATAAGGTCGCCATCATGGCGGGAGCGGATCAGCTCGAGATGCTCCAGGCGCTGGGCGTCCCGTCCAACCGCATGGTGACGATTTCCAACAATGCGGACGCCATCTCCACGGTTTCCACGGGACGCGCCGCCGCTTATGCCGCGACTAGCCTCACGGTTGGCGAACTGGCCAAGCAAAGCGACCGCGTCGAGGCCGCAGCCAACTTCACCGATCCGGTTGTAAACGGCTCACCGGTCCGTAGCTGGGGCGCGTTTACGTTCAGCCTTGAATCGGAAGACCTCCGTGATGCCGTGAGCGCCGAACTGGCCAAATTCAAGGAAACCGATCAGTGGAAGGAAATTCTCAGCAACTACGGGTTCAGTGATACCGATATTGCCGAATCGACTTCCCGCAGCACCGAGCAACTGTGCGCCGGATGATTGATTCATGAACTGGACGGCGTACTTACCGCCCCTGCTTGAAGGCGCATGGGTCACGGCCCAGCTCACTTTCTATTCGACGGTACTGGGCGCGGTGTTCGCGTTCGCCTTCGGTCTGGGCCGGATCTCCAGCAACTGGGCGCTGAAGGGCTTCTCGATAGCCATGATCGAGGTATTCCGCGGCACCTCGCTGCTGGTACAGCTCTTCTGGCTGTATTTCGCCTTGCCGCTGGTGGGCCAGATGTTCGGCATGGACTGGCGTCTTCCTCCGGTGGTGGCAGGCACCCTGGCGCTGAGCCTCAATATCGGTGCCTACGGTGCCGAAGTGGTTCGCGGCGCCGTGCAGGCAGTGCCGCCGAACCAGTATGAAGCCGCCAAGGCGCTGGACTTCACGCCTCGGCAAACCCTGTGGCGCATTGCCCTGCCCCAGTCGATTCCTGAAATGCTGCCCAGCTTCGGGAACCTGGCGATCCAGAACCTGAAGGACACGGCGCTCGTCTCGCTCATCAGCCTGGGAGACATGACGTTCCGGGCCGAACAAATACGCAACTTCACGCAGGACAGCACGACCGTCTATACCTTGTTGCTTTTCATGTATTTCGGCATGGCGCTCGTCCTGGCCGCACTCATGAAGCTGCTGGAGCGCTCTGTGGGCCGCTGGCGGCCGGGGAGGGCCTGACATGCTTTTTGGTATCGAATGGGACACCTCCAGTCACTGGGCATTCGCGGTTTCCATCTTCCCCATCCTGATGAAGGGTCTGCTGGTCACCCTGCAAGCGACCGTGGTGGGGTTTTTCATCGCCATGATGCTCGGGCTGGTACTCGCTGCCCTCAAGGCCGCCCGCCTCAAGCTGATCTCGTGGCCGGCCCGCTTCATCACCGAGTTCATTCGCGACACACCGTTGCTCGTCCAGCTGTTCTTCCTCTATTACGTGTTGCCCGAATACGGCATCGTTCTGCCGGCTTTCATGACGGGTGCGCTGGCGCTGGGTCTGCAATACAGCGCCTACATGTCCGAGGTCTACCGTGCCGGTATTGAGTCGGTGCCGATGGGCCAGTCCGAGGCCGCCCGGGCGCTGGACCTTTCACCGCGGCGCACGTTCAGCGTGATCATTCTTCCGCAGGCTATTCCGCGCATTATTCCGGCGCTGGGAAATTACCTGGTTTCGATCATGAAAGACGTGCCGCTGCTGTCGGTCGTTGCCGTGCTGGAAATGCTCAACGTTGCCCGCATTATTGGCGACCGCACGTTCAACTACCTAATACCGCTATCCATGGTGGGCCTGATTTACCTGATTCTGACCCTGGTCGCCGCGTCGGCCATCCGGTATCTGGACAGCCGCCTGCCGAAACATGGGATCCCGCTGAAATGAACATCAATCCGGCTGAAGCACAGCCACTGCCCACGTCCGCGAGCCCAGACGCCATCATCCACTTCGACAAGGTGGTGAAGCGCTTTGGTCCGGTGACCGTATTGGATTCGCTGGATTTCGAGGTGCGCAAGGGCGAGAAGGTGACGATCATCGGGCCCTCGGGGTCCGGCAAATCGACCGTGCTGCGTATTCTGATGACCCTGGAAACCATAGACGAAGGCGTCATACACGTGGCCGGGCGACCGTTGTGGCATGAACAACGGAACGGCTCACTGGTGCCCGCAGGGGAAAACCACTTGCGCGAGATGCGCAAGGAAATGGGCATGGTGTTCCAGCAATTCAACTTGTTCCCGCACATGACCGTGCGCCGCAACGTGACCGAGGCACCGGTGCATGTGCTGGGACTCTCGCGCAAGGAAGCCAATGAGCGCGCTGAGGAATACCTGAACCTCGTGGGTCTCAGCGATCAGGCCGATAAATTCCCCAGTCAGTTGTCGGGCGGCCAGCAACAGCGTGTAGCCATCGCCCGCGCACTGGCCATGCGGCCCAACATCATGCTCTTCGATGAACCCACATCGGCGCTCGACCCCGAGCTCGTCGGCGAAGTGCTGAACGTCATTCAGCGCCTCACCGAGGAGCACGATCTGACCATTCTGCTGGTCACACACGAAATGCAGTTCGCCAAGCGCGTCTCAGACCGCGTGTGCTTCTTCGACAAGGGACGTATCGTGGAACAGGGGCCGCCAGAGCAGGTTTGCGGCGATCCCCAAGAGGCCCGCACCCGCGACTTTCTGAAAAACTTTCTGGACAAGGAATAAGCGCCGGCTGGCAGGCGCAACAGGAGTAAGCCTTACCCGGGTCGGCCTTACGTCCGACTTTCCAGTACCTCGGCGACCGAGCGGTCGAGCACCTCGAGGCCCTGGACCAGCAGATCTTCGTCGATGGTCAGGGCGGGTTGCACCTTGAGCACTTCGTCATGGGCGCCGGTGGTCAACGCCACAAGGCCGCCCGCCAGAGCCTTGTTGGCGATTTCGGTAGCCGCACCCAGCGCGGGCGGCGTCACCAGGCCCTGAATGAGACCGCGGCCGCGGACGCCCAGACCGAGATGCCCATATGCCTGGACCAGGTTTTCGAGCCAGTCTCGTACCAGCCGTTCTTTTCGCCGTACGTGCACGGCAAAGCTTTCGTCGGCCCAATACGCTTCAAGTACGTGTTCTGCCGTGAGCAGGGCCAGCCCTGCGCGCTCGTCTGCCACGGCGGGGAGGTAGTTCACCGGAGGCAAGTCCGACCGATACAGCAATACCGACATGGGAAGCCCGAAGCCGGACAGCGAACGCGACATGGCCACCATGTCGGCCCGTACACCGGAAGCCTCAAAGCTGAAGAACCTGCCAGTGCGCCCACAACCGACAATGGTTTCATCCATTACGAGCAACATGCCGTGGCGACGGCACAAGGCCTCCAGGTCACGCAGCCAGCGCCAGCTGAGCACGTCGATCCCCCCTTCGCCCAGGACCGTCTCCACCACCACTGCAGCGGGCTTCTCCTCGCTACGGCGGCACATGTCGAGCTGACGCTCGAGATAGGCCATGGTGTCGACGTCGGGCCCGAAGCTGCCGTCGTACGGCATGAACAGCGTATCACCCACACCAGTACAGGCGGCCCACACCACGCTTGTGGAACGGGGGTCGGGGCGGAAGGAGTCGCAGCGGGTGAAGGACACCACCTTGTGGCGCCCCGTGGCGCGCCTCGCAATCTTCAGGGCCGCTTCCACGGCACCGGCCGCAGTCGTGCCGGTGTAATGGACGCCGTAGTCCCAGCCGCGCGGGCGCAGCAGATAGCCGCCAATGGCGTCGGCAAAGCGCGCCAGCGCGATAGCCGGTTCCGGCACACAGCCTTCTTCCTTCAGCCGGCGCCGCAGCATCTGCATCAGTAGCGGATTGTCGTGCCCGTAGTTCAGCGCACCGGCTGCGCTGCTGAAATCGATATATTGACGGCCGCAGGCATCCGCGAGCATGGAGCCGTGGGCGCGTGTGAAGAGATGGCTATCGGTACAACGCGCGAAATCCCGGACATGGGACTGGACACGCTCAAGAATGCTTGGTTCGATCACGGTCTACTCCCCTGGCAGGCCTGGCCTGTAGTTCGAGTCCCCGCCCCCGTCAAACCGCTATGCCCGATTCCGGTTGGGCGCCGGCTTCCAGAAGAACGTCCAGCATGGGCGAAGCCGCTTCGGTAGGAACGGTATCGACGGAATGGCTGGATTCCATCAATGCCACAATGCGTTCCAGCGAAAGCGTGATGGTCGCTTGCTCGAGTTCGGGTAGGTCATTGAGGGCTTCGGCCAATTTCTGCTGCATGGGCGACGGTGTATCGCGCACGAGGCGACGACCGGCTTCGGTGGCGGAAACCATTACGATCCGACGGTCTTCGCGGCTGCGTTCACGCAGCACCCATCCCTTGTCTTCCAGACGGTCGAGAATGCCCACCACCGTGCTGGGGCTGACATGGATCTCGCGGCTGATGGCCGTGGTGGTCAGCGGCCCGTTTTCAACGACGGCACGCAGGCATACAAGTTGGGGCGCCGTAATGTTGCTGTAGGCGGCCAGCTGACGGGAATGCAGTGCGATGGCGCGCGTAATGCGGCGCAAGGCCCGCAGGATACGAAGATCGTACTGAGGCGCAGAATCAACGGAGACCATCATCCACCAGAAAAGATCAGGACTAAACTAACTATATTGAAGAATGGTATTAGCCCGGGGAAGAGAGTGTCAACCGCAGCCCCGGATGTGACCCTTTTCAGCGCGTTTCAGGCCGCTTTTGTGGATCCGGCACCACGACAGTGCCTTTTCTGCCGCAGCACTCAACGCATCGGCTCATATCAGGCGGTGCCACCCACCGTGAGACCGTCCATGCGCAGCGTGGGCATGCCCACCCCCACAGGGACGCTCTGCCCTTCCTTGCCGCAGGTCCCCACGCCGGAATCGAGCTGCATGTCGTTGCCGATCATGCTGACCCGCGTCATGGCATCCGGACCGTTTCCGATGAGTGTCGCCCCCTTTACCGGTGCGGTCACCTTGCCGTTTTCGATGAGATAGGCTTCGGATGCAGAGAACACGAACTTGCCACTCGTGATGTCGACCTGGCCGCCACCAAAGTTGACGGCATAGAGACCGTTCTTGACCGAAGCCACAATTTCCTCGGGCGGCGTGTTGCCCCCCAGCATGTAGGTGTTGGTCATACGCGGCATCGGAAGATGCGCGTATGATTCGCGGCGCCCGTTGCCGGTGACGCCCTGCTTCATCAAGCGCGCGTTCAGGGTGTCCTGCATGTAGCCGCGGAGAATGCCGTCCTCGATCAGCACATTACGCTGGGTGGCATTGCCCTCGTCGTCGATATGCAGGGAACCACGGCGGCCTTTCAGCGTACCGTCATCCACAACGGTGACGCCCGGAGCGGCTACCCGCTCCCCGACACGGCCCGAGAATACGCTCGAGCCCTTGCGATTGAAGTCGCCCTCGAGGCCGTGACCGACCGCCTCGTGCAGCAGGATGCCGGGCCAGCCGGCACCCAGCACGACCGTCATTTCGCCGGCAGGCGCCGGGCGTGCGCGCAGATTCGTGAGGGCTTCGTGGGCCGCCCTCTCGGCGTACCCGCGCAGAATGTCGTCGGAGAAATACTCCAGGCCACTGCGCCCGCCGCCCCCTGCATGCCCCATTTCGCGTCGGCCGTCCTGTTCTGCGATCACGGTAAGCGACAGTCGGACCAGAGGACGGACGTCAGCTGCCAGACGGCCATCGCTACCGGCCACCAGGATCACGTCGTATTCAGCGCCCAATCCCGCCATCACCTGAATGATGCGCGGGTCCGCTGCGCGGGCCATGGCCTCCACCCGTTCCAGCAATTTGACTTTGGCGGCGGCCTCCAGAGAGGCGACCGGGTCGATGGCGGGATAAAGCGTAGACGGGGCAGCCACGACAGGTGACTTCACCTTGCGCCGACCGGCGCCTCTTGCGGCGATGCTGCGCACTGCCCGGGCCGAGGACAGCAAGGCATCCGACGATAGCGAATCGGAATAGGCGAACGCGGTCTTTTCACCGCTGATGGCTCGCACTCCGACGCCCTGCTCGATGGAGAAGCTCCCCGTTTTTACGATGCCTTCTTCCAGGCTCCAGCCTTCGCTACGCGTATATTGAAAATAAAGGTCGGCATAATCGACGCGATGCGTGAGAATTTCACCGAGTGCCGCCGACATATCGGACTCCGTCAGACCCCATGGGTCCAGCAATACGGATTTTGCGGTGTCCAGGGCGTTCACTGCAGGATCTACGGGTTTCATTTGAATATGGACTCTCGTGATTTACATCGTGCGATGTTTCAATGCGGGAAGGGACTGGCGAATTTCTTCAAGGCGCGCGAAATCAATATCGCCCATGACGATGCCCTCGCCTTCCGGCAGGCAATCCATGACGTCACCCCAGGGATCGACGAGCATCGAGTGCCCCCAGGTACGACGGCCGTTTTCGTGCAGGCCCCCTTGAGCCGCTGCCAACACATAGCACTGGTTCTCTATGGCGCGGGCTCTCAGCAGGACTTCCCAATGCGCCGATCCGGTCGTATAGGTAAACGCGGAAGGCACAACGATCAGATTGACCGGCGCCATCGCCCGATACAGTTCCGGGAAACGCAAATCGTAGCAGATCGACAAACCGACGCGCCCCGCGTCCGTATCAACCGTGGCGGCCGGCCCCGTGCCGGGGCGAATGGTCGCTGCTTCATCATACGATTCATTCCCCTTTCGGAAGCCGAATAAATGGATTTTGTCGTAACGCTGCACGCGGCGCCCGCCGGGATCATGAACCAGCATGGTGTTGTATATGCGGCCAGCGTCATCAGTTTGCAAGGGCAGACTTCCGCCGAATAACCAGATCGCGTGACGCTTGGCCGTTGCGCTCAGAAATTGCTGAATCGGGCCGCCTTCGTCACTTTCCCGAAGCGCCAGTTTATCGGTATCGCGCCTGCCCATGAAACAGAAATACTCCGGCAATACGACGAGCCTGGCGCCTGTCTGGGCCGCCCGCTCAATAAGCGCGGCGGCGCGCGCGAGGTTTTCCTCGAGTGACAATCCTGACACCATCTGCACCGCTGACACGCGAATCGATTTATCGTCCGGCATGTTGTTTATCCAGTTAAATAAATTCAATGCAATAAATAGCGAAACTGTTCACTCGCCTATTTACATGCAGTTAGAATGACGAGGCAATTTCCCCTTATCATTAAAGGGAAGTACGCTTTAGAACCAATCTATCGGGAACCACATGACACTAGCCACATACGCAGCACAGCGTCGCAAACTCGAGAAAGAAATTCAGCGCCTGCAAAAGCAGGCGGCGGCACTCGAGAAGAAACAACGGGCACCGGTAATCAATACTATCGTGCGCAGCATGCGCGAGCACGACATCACGCCAGAAGAGATTGCGAACGCGTTCAGCCGCAAGAGCCGCAGTGCTTCCAAGCCGGCCAACGCAAACTCCGGCGGCGCACGCGCTCCCGTGCCGCCCAAATTCCGCAACCCTGAGACCGGCGCCACCTGGTCAGGCCGTGGAAAAGCGCCTCGCTGGATCACCGAAGCCGAAGAACAGGGCAAGAGTCGCGATGACTTTCTGATCGAGCGTTGAACGGCATGGCTGCCATTGCTCGATGATTGAACGCTAATGCAATATGCCGCGGGTTGCCGCGGCATATTGCTTTTATGCCTTGACTTAGCGCGGCACCTGATACTTCACCACCCTGACTTGCCCGTTATTGCCGGGGAAACCGTCAAATATTGCCTGCATCAGATATGGCATTACCGCATCAAGATTGGGTGAATCGCTTTCATGCACTGCGGTCGCCCGATAAACCTCCCGACCATTCTGCTGACGATCCGATATCGTGACGGTCAGCGTATTGCGATAAATCGTCACTGGCGTATTTACCACGGAAGGCGAATAGAAAATCCCGCCGCCCCAGCCGCGCCATCCTCCGTAATATCCTCCGAAGGCAGGGCCCATCCAGCCATCGTTAAGATAATACGGGTCGTTATAACGCTGTACCCACACCCGCTCGCTCGGGCTCGAATACATCATGCTGACGTCGAAGCGCGCTTCAACCCCCTGCCCGGCCTCGCGCAGCCCCACCGGCCCGATGGCCGCGCGCAGCATATCGGTAAATGCGCCATACTGCAGATTGCCCGATTGCTCCGGGCTCGGCACGATACGATAGTATTCGCCCTGAACCCCCACCGGCCATTCCTGATAAGTGGTCACACGCGCCGATAGGCTGGAGGCACATCCTCCCAGGGCCATCAACGTCACCGCCAGCCACAGCCCACACATACGTCGGAAGCAATTCGATACGGTGTAGCTTCTCATGATGCTCTCCTGCACCCCTCGGGCGCGACTTCTTAAACACTACAATAGCCGTACTGATAATCGGTGATGCCCCATTATGCGAACTGACACGCCACCCAGCATTTCCCGCCATGACTACGAGCCTTATCCGTACTGGCTGCCCGAGCTGTCGCTGGAGCTTGACCTCGATGCAGATTGCACCCGCGTCACATCAGATATGGAGTTTGAGCGTGCAGTGGACACGTCAGTTCCATTGGTTCTGAACGGGCAAGATCTGGACCTGGAATCGATCTCCATCGATGGCCGCGAATTGGCTCAAAACGAGTACACGGTCGGGAACGAAACGCTGGTGCTCCGCCCTCAGGCGAAACGGTTCCGGCTGCGTATCATCAGCCGGTGCCGGCCGAAAGAAAATTCCAGCCTGATGGGGCTTTACGTCTCCGGCAAGCATCTGTTCACGCAGTGCGAGGCCGAGGGGTTTCGCCGCATTACGTGGTTTCCGGACCGCCCCGACGTCATGTCGCGTTACCGGGTCACCCTGCGCGGATCGAAGCAACAGTATCCGCTGCTGCTGTCGAACGGCAACCTGATCTCCAGCCGTGATCTTCCCGGTGGCCGGCATGAGGCCGTGTGGGAAGACCCGCACCCCAAGCCGAGCTATCTCTTTGCCGTAGTGGCAGGCGATTTCGCATGCCGCGAGCAGCGGATCACCACGCGTAGCGGCCGAGACGTACTGCTGCAGGTATTCAGCGACCACGGCTCTGAAGACAAGACCGAGTGGGCGATGGATTGCCTGGTACGTTCGGTACGCTGGGACGAGCAGCGCTATGGTCTGGAACTCGATCTGGACCGTTTCATGATCGTGGCCGCGCGTGACTTCAACATGGGGGCCATGGAAAACAAGGGCCTCAATGTTTTCAATTCTGCCTACGTGCTGGCCGATCCGGCTACCGCCACCGACACGACATATCGGGCAATCGAGGCAGTGATCGGCCACGAGTATTTCCACAACTGGACCGGCAACCGCGTGACGTGCCGCGACTGGTTCCAGCTTTCGCTCAAGGAAGGGCTGACGGTCTTTCGTGACCAGGAGTTCTCGGCCGATATGTTGGCCGAAGGAATGGACGGCGCCGCCGCGGCCAGCGCTCGTGCGGTCAAGCGTATAGACGACGTATCTACATTGCGTATCTCGCAGTTTCCGGAAGACAGCGGCCCGATGGCTCACCCGATCCGTCCGGAAAGCTATCAGGAGATCGCAAACTTCTATACGGCCACGATCTACGAGAAAGGTGCAGAGATCATTCGCATGCAGCAGACGCTGCTGGGCCGCGAAGGTTTCCGCGAAGGATTGGACGAGTATTTCCGCCGGCATGACGGCCAAGCCGTTACCTGCGACGATTTCATTGCCGCCATGGAGTCGGTCTATTCAGCGCGCCGCCCTGGCCACGACCTGCAGGTGTTCCGTCGCTGGTACAGCCAGGCCGGCACCCCCCGCGTCCAAATTCAGCTCGAGCATGACGCCAGCAACGCCACCGCCACCTTGACCCTGACACAATCCTGCCCGCCCGTCGGCATTGAGCGGTTGCAGAACCCGCCGCCCGAAAAGCTCCCACTGCACATCCCAATGGCGCTGGGGCTGCTCACACCAGACGGAACTCCCATCTCGCCCGAGGGTTACGCGCAGCGGGATGGCGCAGCGCCGGGAACCGTACTGCTCGAGCTCACTGAACAACGCCAATCGTGGACTTTCCAGGGCATCGCGCAACGCCCGGTGCTTTCGCTGCTGCGTGATTTCTCGGCACCTATCATCGTCGAATATGATCGGCCGGATGCCGAGCTGGCCTTGCTTGCCCGCCAGGATCCGGATCCCTTTGCGCGGTGGGAAGCTGGTCAGGAATTGCTGCGCCGGCTGCTGCTGGCGCGCGTGCGCGCCATCCTGGAAGACGGCCCTGCGCCTTCCAGCGATCTGGTGATCGACACCTGGGCCGCGCTCCTCGCCGACAACACGCTCTCACCCGCATATCTGTCTCGAGTGCTGTCGCTGCCCTCGCAGCGCGAACTGCTGGAACAGACGCAGCCCATGGAACCTCAGGCTGTCGTGCAGGCTTACCAGGAATTGAAGCAGGAACTGGGGCGGCGGCTCGCCGCCGAATGGGAACGTCGCTACGAAGCGATGGACGACACCGGCGCACCCTATTCCCCCGATCCCGAGTCAGCCGGACGGCGGGCGTTGCGGGGCTCGGCACTGGGCTTTCTGCTCGCCGGCGAACACCGCGAGGCTACACGTCTGGCCATCCGCCAATACGAGAACGCCAGCAATATGACGGACCGGATGGCTGCCATGTCGGCTTTGTCGGCCTGGGGCACTCCCGACGCCCGAAGCGCGGTTTACCGGCATTTCTACGACAGCTGGCAAAACGACCCGCTGGTCATCGATCGCTGGTTCGCCGTGCAGGCAGCATCGCCACATGCCACCGTAGAGGAAGTCGAAGCCCTGATGCTGCATCCGGCCTTTTCGCTCCGGAATCCGAATCGTGCCCGTTCGGTCGTGTTCCAGTTCTGCATGAACAACTTCGGTAACGCCCACAGCGTGGAAGGCTACGAATTCTGGGCCGACCAGGTGCTTGCGCTGGACAGCCTGAATCCGGAGATCGCCGCACGCCTGGCGCGCGCCTTCGATAATTGGGCACGCCTGACCCCGCGCTTGCGAGAGCCGGCACGCCGCGCGCTGGAGCGCATACGACAACACCCGACGCTATCGCGCAATGTCGCGGAAATCGTCAATAAATCCTTGAGCATCCATCAGGAGCACTGACAATGAAGTACAAATCCCTGACCCAGTATCTGGTCGAGCAGCAACGCTGCGAGCAGGCCGTCACTGCCGAACTTCGGTTGCTGATCGAAACCGTGGCCCGCGCCTGCAAGGCTATCGGCCATGCCGTGGGCAAAGGCGCACTTGGCGGCGTACTGGGCAGCCTGGACAGCGAGAACGTGCAAGGTGAAGTGCAGAAAAAGCTCGATGTCCTTTCGAACGAGATCCTGCTGGATGCCAACGAATGGGGTGGTCACCTGGCGGCCATGGCGTCGGAAGAAATGGAGACCATCCACCTGATTCCGAACCGCTATCCCAAGGGCGAATACCTGCTGCTTTTTGATCCTCTGGACGGCTCCTCGAACATCGATGTGAACGTCTCGATCGGCACCATCTTCTCGGTGTTGCGCGCGCCGGCAGACGCCTCGGGGAGGGAAATCCAGGAGTCCGATTTCCTGCAGCCCGGCACGCGGCAAGTCGCGGCGGGCTATGCGGTGTACGGTCCGCAAACCATGTTGGTACTGACCGTGGGAACCGGCGTGGTGGGCTTTACGCTGGATCGCGAAACGGGGGCCTGGCGGCTCACGCACGACGATATCCGGATTCCCGAGCAAACGAAGGAGTTCGCGATCAACGCCTCGAACATGCGCCACTGGGAAATGCCGGTACGCCGCTACATCCATGAGTGCCTGGCCGGCAAAGAAGGGCCGCTCGAAAAGGACTACAACATGCGCTGGATCGCCTCGATGGTGGCCGACGTCCATCGCATACTGAGCCGTGGCGGAATCTTCATGTACCCACGAGACGAGCGGGCGAGCGGCAAGGCCGGCAAGCTGCGCCTGATGTATGAAGCCAACCCCATGAGCTTTATTGTGGAGCAGGCAGGCGGCCTGGCCATCGACGGCGAACGCCGCATCATGGACATCGAGCCCTCCGCCCTGCACCAGCGAGTGGGCGTGGTGCTGGGGTCGCGCGAGGAAGTGGAACGCGTGCAGCGCTATCACGAAGAAAGCGCACAGACCGCTCAACAGGCCTGACCGGCCTGGGGCGGCTTGCCGTCCCCGCAGACCAGCAAGGCCGCTGCATGAGCAGCGGCCTTTTCTACATCACTCGATCGTGAAGATGGTTGCGCCGGTGGTCTTTCGAGCCGCCAGCGCTTCCTGCGCCTGGGCGGCTTCCTGCAACGGGAAGCGCTGCCCGATCATCACCTTGATGCGACCATCCACAATGAGGCCGAACAACTCGTCTGCAGCGGCCTGCATGTCTTGCTGGGTCGGCACGTAGTCGGCGAGCTTCGGGCGTGTCACGAAGAGCGAGCCCTTATTGTTCAGGAGCGCCAGGTCCACTCCTTCGACCGGCCCGGAGGCATTGCCAAAGCTGACCATCAGGCCGCGAGGCTTCAGGCAATCGAGCGAGGTCATCCAGGTGTCCTTGCCGACACCGTCGTATACCACCGGCAACTTGGCGCCACCGGTGAGCTCCTTCACCCGCTCAGCCACGTTCTCGCGGCTGTAGTCGATCATTTCCCAGGCGCCGTGTTCCTTGGCGATGGCGCATTTTTCTGCACTTGACGCGGTGCCGATCAACTTCACGCCGAGCGCCTTTGCCCACTGGCATGCGATCAGGCCTACGCCACCGGCAGCGGCATGGAATAGCACCGTTTCGCCTTCCTGCAGGCGATAACACTGCCTGAAGAGGTATTGCACCGTCAAACCCTTGAGCATCACTGCGGCGGCATCTTCATAGCTCACCGCGTCAGGCAGCTTCACCACTTTGGCGGCCGGCACGTTGCGCAGATCGGCATAGGCGCCAATCGGACTCTGGCCATAGGCCACCCGGTCGCCCACCTTGACGTGCGTCACGCCCTCGCCCACTGCCACGACATCCCCGGCCGCCTCGAAGCCGAGCCCGTGAGGCAATGCATGCGGGTACAGGCCGGTGCGAAAGTAGATATCGATGAAATTCAGACCGGCCGCCTTCTGGCGTATCATCACTTCGCCCGTGCCGGGCTCGGCGACATCGACGGTGGTGAGTTTCAGTACTTCCGGGCCGCCGTGGCTCTCGATTCGTATTGCTTTAGCCTGTTTGCTCAAGTCTGCCTCCATATTGCTCAGGTACAGTGGAAAGCGGCTAGTGTAATGCCTTCGCCCCGCGCTTCTCATTCGTATCCGTTACTTGACCCATGACCCGTCAGCACGCCTTGATTGCCATACACAGCGCCGCCGTACTTTTCGGGCTCACGGGAATCTTTGGTGAATTGATCAAGGCCGACGCCATGGTGATCACTGCCGGGCGCGCCTTGTTTGCCGTACTGGCGCTCGTGGTGTTCATGCGCTGGCACGGTGTCTCGGCCCGCGCGGGCATCGACCGCCGTGCTGCCATCACGCTCCTCGTGGCCGGTGTGCTGCTGGCCATACACTGGGTGACTTTCTTTGTCGCCGTGAAGGTGGGTGGAGTCGCCATCGCCACCTTGGGATTTGCCAGCTTCCCCGCATTCATCACCCTATGCGAATGGCTGGTGCTCCGGGAACGCATACGCCGCGATGAGTGGACGATCCTGGCGCTCGTGAGCGGCGGCCTGGTGCTCGTCACCCCCTCGCTCGACTTCGGCGATCAGGCCACGGTGGGGCTGATGTGGGCGGTGGCCTCCGGTCTGTCATTCGCGCTTTTTACATTGGTCAACCGCCGTGCGGCCGCCCGCCTTTCAGCCTATCAGGTGGCGTGCTGGGAAAACCTGGTAGTGGTGCTTGTAACCCTGCCCTTCTGCCTGGGCGGCCTTGGTGGAATCAGCACGCTGGACCTCTTCTGGATTGCGATGCTGGGCGTGTTCTGCACCGCTCTTTCTCACTACCTGATGGTGTCCAGCCTGATGGTGCTCAAAGCCCGCAGTGCCGGCATCGTCATTGCGCTTGAGCCGGTTTACGCGATTTTTTTTGCGGCCGTGCTATTCGGCCAGTACCCCGGGCTTCGGGCCCTGCTCGGCGGAGCCATCATGATCGGCGCCATCGTGTGGTCGGGGCTGCGCAAGCCGTCTCGCAACTGAAGCCTGGAACAAGCCGCCGTAGGGGTCCACGCGGCGCCAAATCGACTGCCGTGGGCGCCCGCAGTGAAAAATCGCTTAGTAGCCGGTATCGCGAGCGACAAGCCCCGGAGCTTGCTGACCACGCTCCAGCAGCCGAATCCCTTCCGTGATCTGTTGCACCGCCTGATCTTCCAGCGTGACAGCCGCGACATGAGGCGTAATGCGCACGCGCGGATGCCGCCAATACGGGTGGTCCTGTGGCAAGGGCTCGTCGTTGAAAACATCCAGTACCGCGGATTGCAGTTGACCGGAGTCGAGGGCGGCCAGAACGTCAGCATCCACGACATGCCCACCTCTGGCGATGTTGATGAGGACGGCATGCGGCTTGAGCTTTGCGATCAATGCGGCGTTGATGATGCCTGCGGTTTCGGCCGTAAGCGGAAGAAGGTTCACCAAGACACGCGTACGCGCCAGAAAAGCCTCAAGCTGCCCATCGCCATGAAAAGTTTCGATGCTCTGGTCTTCGCGGGGACTACGCGCCCATCCGGCCACCGGATATCCCATTGCCGCCACGCTTTGTGCGACATGGCTGCCGAGCTTGCCCAGACCCATGATCCCGACCGGCCACTCCGCATGGCGAACGGCCGGCAAGGGCGACCACGCGGCCTCTTTCTGACGCCGCCGATAGATTTCGAAACCGCGAGACAGTTCGGCAATGCTATGAATCACGTACTCCGCCATCTGACCCGCCATGCCCGCGTCCTGGAGCCGGTAGACAGGAGTGTCGGCCGTCAGGCTCGGAAGCTTCATGATCCCGTCGACCCCCGCGCCCAGATTGAACACCGCGCGCAGGCCCGGCTGGTTGCGGAACACTTCATCCGGGGGAGACCAGACGATGGCATACCGGGCCTGCGTATCGGGCATTCCCGGCCGCCATGCGATCACTTCAAACTCGGGTAAGGCCGCCTGCATGATGCCCTGCCAGCGCTCGGTCTCGGCTGCCACCGGAGTGGCCACAATTACTTTCACTGCTGCTTCCTTCATCTCAACGTCGTCCGGTGAGCGAGCCCAGCACACCTCTTACCAACTGATTTGCCGCCCGCCGCACCATACTTTTGGCCACCGACTGCACCACGCCATCCCGCCGCCCGCCACGTGGGCCCGTGGAGCCGAACAGGAACTCATTTACCGATTTCAGGATGCCATCGTCGCGAAGCGTTTCTGCCGGCGCCGCCGCGGATCCATTCTGTACCGGCATCTCTTCGGCCCGCTTCTGGAGCACCTCGTAGGCCGACTCCCTGTCGAGCGCCTGCTGATACTTGCCGCCCATGAGCGACCCATTGATGATCTGTTGCCGCTCGGTTTCGGAGACAGGTCCGATACGGCTGCCTGGCGCCACCACCCAGGCTCGCTGGGTGGGTGTCGGAGTGCCCTTTTCATCCAGAGTCGACACCAGGGCTTCGCCCACCCCCAGTTCGGTAATGGCGGACTCGATGTCAAGCCCTGGATTTGGCCGCATGGTCTGCGCTGCGGTGCGTACGGCACGCTGGTCGCGCGGCGTGTAGGCGCGCAGGGCGTGCTGAACACGGTTTCCCAGCTGACCCAACACCACTTCGGAGATATCCAGCGGGTTCTGGGTAACGAAATAAACGCCCACACCTTTGGAGCGTATCAGACGCAGCACCTGCTCGATTTTGTCAGTCAGTGCCTTGGGCGCGTCCTCGAACAGCAGGTGCGCTTCGTCGAAGAAGAACACGAACTTGGGGCGGTCGAGGTCGCCAACTTCCGGCAGGGTTTCGTACAGTTCCGCCAGCAGCCACAATAGGAAGACAGCATAAAGGCGAGGCGACTGCATCAGCCGGTCGGCCGCCAGAATATTGATAACACCGCGTCCCGATGCGTCGGTTCGAATCAGATCGTGGATCTGCAGCATGGGTTCGCCGAAGAAATTTTCGGCGCCCTGCGACTCCAGCCTCAGCAAGGCCCGCTGGATTGCTCCAACTGACGCGCTGGAAATATTGCCGTAACGCAGGCGCAGCTCGGTTGCGCGATCGCCAACCGCCAGCAGCATCGCGCGCAGGTCCTTCAGGTCCAGCAGAAGGAGACCCTCTTCGTCGGCAACGCGGAAGACGATGTCCAGGACCCCGGCCTGCGTGTCGTTCAGTTCGAGTATGCGAGAAAGCAGCAGCGGGCCCATGTCTGAAATGGTGGCCCGCAACGGATGACCCTTCTCGCCGAAGATGTCCCAGAACTCCACCGGCGCACTGGCCCAGGCCGGCTGGGCGATCCCGAGCCGGTCCAGACGCTCCAGCAGCTTCGGCGTCGGTTCACCGGCCGCCGCGAGACCCGAAAGGTCGCCCTTGACGTCGGAGACAAACACTGGCGTGCCGAGTCTACTGAAAGCTTCAGCGAGCACCTGCAAGGTGACGGTCTTGCCCGTCCCGGTGGCACCCGTGATGCAGCCATGCCGGTTCGCGAGCCGGGGCAATAAAACACACGGGCCGCTTGCACCTTGCGCGACGATGATCGGTTCAGCCATCTGTCTTTGACCCCCGCGACTAAATTGGACACAATGGCCGGAGTGTAATGCATGGTTAAACGCCCCGAAGGGGTAAAATCTGCTTCATCTAGCATTCTCGAATATTGCAAATATGGCCGGACACAGTAAATGGGCGAACATCCAGCACCGCAAGGGTAGGCAAGACGCCAAGCGGGGCAAGCTCTGGACGAAAATCATCCGTGAGATCACGGTGGCGGCACGCGCCGGGGGAGCCGATCCTGACGCCAATCCGCGCTTGCGCCTGGCATGGGACAAGGCCACGGCGGCCAACATGCCCAAGGACAACATCCAGCGCGCCATCCAGCGTGGCGCCGGCGGCGCCGACGGCGACAACTTCGAAGAAGTCCGCTACGAAGGCTACGGCCCCGGTGGAGCCGCCATCCTGATCGACTGCATGACCGACAACCGCACCCGTACGGTCGCAGAAGTGCGCCACGCGCTTTCCAAGAATGGCGGCAACCTTGGCCAGGACGGCTCAGTGACATTCATGTTCAAGCACTGTGGCCAGTTCCTGTTTGCCCCGGGCGTGTCCGAGGAGCAGGTCATGGAAGTCGCCCTCGAGGCAGGAGCCGAAGACATCATTACCGATGAAGAAGGCATGATCGAAGTCATCTGCGAGCCATCCGCCTATACCGATGTCAAGGCCGCTTTCGAACAAGCCGGCCTGCAGCCCGAAGTGCAAGACGTCATCATGAAGGCGTTGAACGAAACGGAACTCACTGGCGCCGATGCCGAGCGCACGCAGAAACTCATCGACATGCTCGAATCCCTCGACGACGTGCAACAGGTCTACACCACCGCCGTCTTCGACGAAGCCGCTCAACCCTCCTGATCCCTATGCTGCCCGGTTCGCCGGGCAGACCACCCACTCCACAACGAAAAAATGAAACTACTCGTCATCGGCAGCGGCGGACGTGAGCACGCCATGGCTTGGCGACTCGCTCGCTCACCGCGCGTGCAGACCGTGTACGTCGCACCAGGCAATGGTGGCACAGCCCGCGCATCGCAAATACAGAATGTCGCCCTGTCGGAAATCGACGATCTCATCGACTTTGCCCGCAAGGAAAAGATTGCCTATACGGTCGTCGGCCCCGAAGCACCGCTGGCAGCCGGCATCGTCGACGCCTTCCAGGCGGCCGGCCTCAAGATTTTCGGTCCCATCCGCGAGGCGGCACAGCTGGAAAGCTCCAAGGATTACGCCAAGGCGTTCATGGTTCGCCACGCAATTCCGACGGCCGGCTACGCGACCTTCACCGACCCGGAAGCGGCACACCGGCATATCGATGAACAGGGCGCGCCCATCGTCGTCAAGGCGGACGGACTCGCTGCCGGCAAGGGCGTGGTCGTGGCCACCACCGTTGAAGAGGCCCACGCCGCCATCGACGACATGCTCGGCAAAGGATCCTTCGGGCAGGCGGGCGCACGCGTCGTCATCGAGGAGTTCCTGGAAGGCGAGGAAGCCAGTTTCATCGTCATGTGTGACGGCCACAATGTGCTGCCCCTGGCCACCAGCCAGGACCACAAGCGCCTGCTCGATGGTGACCGCGGCCCCAATACGGGCGGCATGGGTGCTTATTCGCCGGCGCCCGTCATCTCGCCTGCGCTGCATAACCGCATCATGCGGGAAGTCATCAACCCTACCATCGTCGGCATGGCTCGCGACGGCGTGCCCTATTGCGGCTTCCTCTACGCCGGCCTCATGATCGGGCCCGGCCCGGACGCGACCCGTACCCTGAAGGTACTCGAGTTCAATTGCCGCATGGGCGATCCTGAAACGCAACCGATCATGATGCGGATCAAGAGTGATTTCAGCGAGACGCTCGAGCTCGCGATCGCCGGTCGCCTGAACGAAGCCGACATCGAATGGGACCGGCGTACCGCCCTGGGCGTCGTGCTGGCTGCCGCGAACTACCCGGCGACCCCGCGTACCGGCGACACCATCAGTCGCCTGGCGCAAGACACCGACGACTGCGTAATCTTCCACGCCGGCACACGGCTGGACAACGGAATACTCAAGACGTCAGGCGGGCGAGTGCTGTGCGTCACGGCGCTGGGCGATTCGCTGAAACGTGCCCAGGCCACTGCTTATGAGGCGATCGTCCGGACCCACTTCGAGGGCCAGCAATACCGGCGCGACATCGGCTGGCGCGCGCTGCCCAACGCAACCGCCGGTCAGGCACCGGCCGCCGAATAGTCATGAGCATTCAGGAAGAGCAGACGCGACAGTGGCTCACCGGACTGCAGTCCGACATCGTGGCCGCATTCGAACAATGTGGTCAGGCGGCGTTTGCCAGTGATGCCTGGACCCGTAAGGAAGGCGGCGGCGGACTGAGCCGCTACCTTGAGGACGGCCCCGTATTCGAGCGGGCCGCGGTACTCTTCAGCCATGTGCAAGGCACGAAGCTGCCGCCATCGGCCAGCGCACAGCGGCCGCATCTGGCCGGCCGGCCGTGGCAGGCCATGGGCGTATCGCTGGTCATCCACCCGCGCAATCCCTTCGTGCCAACGGCGCACATGAACGTGCGCTGTTTCGTGGCGAAGGCCACGACTCCTGAAGAAGAGGACGTCTTCTGGTTTGGAGGGGGCCTGGACTTGACGCCCTACTACCCTTTCGAAGAGGACGTCAGGCACTTTCACCGTAGCTGCCATGATGCGCTCCAACCCTTAGGGCCGGAAAAATACCCGGTGTGGAAGAAAGCCTGCGATGAATACTTCTACCTGAAACATCGCCAGGAGACCCGCGGCGTCGGCGGCCTGTTCTTCGACGACCTGAACGAGGGCGGCTTCGAGCATAGCTTTGCCCTGACCCGTGCGGTTGGCGAAGCGTTTCTGCCGGCTTATCTGCCCATCGTCGAACGGCGCAAGGACACGCCTTACTCAGAACACCACCGTGAGTTTCAGGCTTACCGCCGTGGCCGGTACGTGGAGTTCAACCTGGTCTTCGATCGCGGCACGCTATTCGGCCTGCAATCGGGCGGGCGCACGGAGTCCATCCTGCTGTCCATGCCGCCCAAGGCTATCTGGAAGTACGACTGGCACCCCGAACCAGGTACGCCCGAAGCGGCCTTGCAGGACTACCTGCGGCCGCGGGAGTGGGTTTGAAGGGGGCGGTCACCGGCGAGCGCCAGCGGATCGGCCTGCTTGGAGGAAGCTTCGATCCGGTACACGTGGCGCACCTGCAGCTTGCGGCCCATGCCCGCGATCAACTTGCGCTACAGCAGGTACTGCTGGTGCCGGCCGCCCAGCCATGGCAACGCGAAGCCCTGGGGGCCGCCGCAGATCAACGGCTCGAGATGCTCCGGATCGCCACGGCCGATCAGCCCGGCCTGGGGGTCAGCGACGTTGAAATACGACGTGGCGGCCCCACCTACACCATCGACACGTTGCGAGCGTTGCCGGCCGGGCACGAGTACTACTGGATACTTGGGGCCGATCAACTGCAGAATTTCTGCACCTGGAAGGACTGGCAACACATTGCGGCGACGGTGCACCTCGCAGTCGCCGCCCGGCCTGGCTCACCACTCCAGGCGCCGCCCGCCCTGCAGGCGCAGCTCGATGCGGTCGGGCACACGCTGCACGTTCTGTCCATGCCCCCCACCGATGTATCGGCGACAGCAATCCGCCAGCGCGTGGCCGAAGGCCGAGATACAGAAGGCATGCTGCACCCCGGCGTGGCAAAATACATTCGTCAACACGGACTCTACCGACACTCTTCGGCCTAAGGCCACGAACCACCCCCATATGGATATACAAAAATTGCAACGCCTGGTCATTGACGCCCTTGAAGACGTCAAGGCCCAGGACATCAAGGTTTTCAATACCTCGCACATCACCAGCCTGTTCGACCGCGTGGTGATTGCGAGCGGGACCTCGAATCGGCAGACCCGCGCACTGGCCTCCAGCGTGGCAGACGCCGCCCGAGAACACAATGTTCCTGTTCTGGCCTTTGAAGGCGAGGATACGGGTGAATGGGTGCTGGTGGATCTCGGCGATGTCGTCGTGCATTGCATGCAGCCGGCCATCCGCCAGTACTACAACCTTGAGGAAATCTGGGGAGGCAAGCCCGTGCGTGTGAAACTGCTTCCGCAGTCCACTCTTCCCTCCATCCCCGGCACCTTCGACATCGACGACGAAGAGAACTGATGAAGCTCATCGTGGCTGCCGTCGGGGCGCGCATGCCCTCATGGGTCGATGAAGCGTGGTCCGATTACGCGAAGCGAATGCCGTCTGATTGCACGCTTGAGCTGCGCGAGATCAAACCGGAGCCACGCAAATCCGGCAAAACCGCCGCCCAACTGATGGCGGCCGAAGCTCGCCGCATCGAGGCGGCACTGCCTCCGGGTTGCCATCGCGTGGCCCTGGACGAACGCGGCCGCGACCTCACCACCATGCAGCTGTCGTCCCGCCTTGAGCACTGGCGCGGCCTGGGCACCGACATCGCCTTCCTTATCGGGGGGCCGGACGGCCTCGATGCCGACCTGAAGCGGCAGTGCCACGAGATGCTCCGGTTGTCTGCACTCACCCTTCCCCATCCGATGGTACGCATACTCCTGGGCGAACAGCTGTATCGCGCCTGGGCTATCATGACCGGCCACCCCTACCATCGGGCCTGACCTCACTGACCAAGGGCTCTTCCATGACGAAACGTCGTACCAAGATCGTTGCCACGCTGGGTCCGGCCAGCTCCAGCCCCGAAAGCATCGAACAGTTGCTGCTCGCCGGCCTGGACGTCGCGAGGCTGAACTTCTCGCACGGCACGCCGGACGAACATCGCGAGCGCGTGCACCGGCTGCGCGAGATTTCCGCACGCCTGGGTCGTCATATCGCCATCATGGGGGACCTGCAGGGCCCGAAGATTCGGATTGCACGTTTCCGCGACACGGTGGTCACTCTGCAAAAGGGCCAGCCGTTCACACTCTCCAACCTGCACCCGAACGATGAAGGCACGGAA
Source organism: Alcaligenaceae bacterium (assembly GCA_029268265.1). GTDB lineage: Bacteria > Pseudomonadota > Gammaproteobacteria > Burkholderiales > Burkholderiaceae_B > Yanghanlia. The sequence goes on from JAJUGH010000005.1 coordinate 26,363, forward strand.
TCGATCGTGGGCATCGACTATCCCAGTCTTGTGCAGGATTGCCGCCCGGGCGACGAACTGTTGCTGGACGACGGGCGCGTGGTGCTTCAGGTCGACAGCGTCGACGACCATGCCGTCCACACCACGGTGATCGTGGGTGGATCGCTCTCAAACAACAAGGGCATCAACCGCCGCGGCGGCGGGATCTCGGCACCCAGTCTCACAGAAAAGGATCACGACGATATTCGTCTTGCCGCTGAGCTGGAACTCGATTATGTCGCGGTTTCGTTCCCGCGCTATGGGCGCGACATGGAAGCGGCGCGTGAACTCGTTCGACAGGCCGGCAGCCATGCCTGGATCATCGCAAAGATCGAACGTGCCGAGGCGGTGGTGGATGATGCCGCCCTCGACGAACTGATCCAGGCCAGCGACGGCGTCATGGTGGCGCGTGGGGATCTTGGCGTGGAAGTGGGCGACGCCCGTCTGGTCGGTATACAGAAACGCATCATTCAGCACGCGAGACATCAGAACAAACTGGTGATCACGGCCACGCAGATGATGGAGTCCATGATCGCCAGCCCGCTGCCCACCCGCGCCGAGGTTTCCGACGTGGCCAACGCTGTCCTGGATTACACCGACGCCGTGATGTTGTCTGGCGAAACGGCGTCCGGAAAATACCCCGTGGAAGCGGTGGCGGCCATGGCGCGCATCGCCCAGGGGGCTGAAGAGGAACCCATGACGACCCGGTCTCAGCACCGCGTGGGTACCTCGTTCGAGCGCTGCGATGAGACCATCGCGCTGGCATCCATGTATGCGGCCAATCATTTCCACGGCGTGAAGGCGATCATCAGCCTGACCGAGTCCGGCAACACACCGCTGATCATGTCCCGGATCCGTTCCGGCATTCCGATCTACTGCTTTACGCCCCATCCGGTCACGCAGCGCCGTGTCGCCATGTTCCGCGGCGTTTACCCAGTCCCCTTCGACCCCACCGCTTACGCACCCGCCGAGGTGAGTGATGAAGCGCTCGCCCTGCTCCAGCGCAGTGGCGTGGTTCAACCGGGCGATTGGGTCATACTCACCAAGGGCGATTCATATCACAGCACCGGCGGCACCAACACAATGAAGATACTGAAGGTCGAATGACCATGCTGACCGGGAAGCCATATCCGGTTTGGGAGTGACCATGCAGTTTCAGAAAGTGTATCTGGCCTCCGCCAGTCCGCGCCGACGCGAGATCCTGGAGCAAATGGGCGTGCCGCACGAGGTGCTGCGCCTGCCTCCCGTGGCCGGTGAAGACGAACCTCGGTTGCCTGGCGAAACTCCCGCCGACTATGTGGTGCGCACGGCGGCAGACAAAGCAATCCGGGCATTGGACTATCTGTCGCGAGCTGACACTGCGCAATGGCCGCCCAGGCCGGTATTGACTGCAGATACAACAGTAATCCTCGGGTCTGACATCCTGGGCAAGCCGGCGGACACAACCGAGGCGCGTCAGATGCTGGAGCGACTTTCGGGAACGGAGCATGAAGTACGGACGGCTGTCGTGATCGCCACGCCGCAGCGTTCGCTTCAGTCGGTCTCCATCACACGTGTGAAGTTTGCGACGCTGTCGTCCGACGACATCGAGGCCTACTGCGCCACGGGTGAGCCCATGGACAAGGCCGGTGCGTACGGGATCCAGGGGCGAGCGGGTCTCTTCGTGGAGCATATCGCCGGCAGCTTCACCGGCGTAATGGGACTGCCCGTATTCGAAACGGGCAAACTGCTCCGCGAGTTCCGCGAAGACGCCTGAACGGTTCTCCGGCGCCGCCTACCGCCGGCGCCCAGCAGAACGGTTACTCGGCGGTTTCTGGTGTCTCGAAGCGCTCCAGACGGCCGGACTGCACATCCAGCCCTGACCATTCCGAGACGTCGAAATCGATGACGGCCAGGCCTCCCACGACGAATTCCCGTTGCAGTCGCGCCAATGCCACTGGATCACCGTTGCCGATCAGCCAGGCCGCCAGGCGCTCCATGCCCGGGTTATGCCCGACCAGCATGATGCTGGCGAGTGTGGATGCCTGGGCCCGGGCGACTTCCAGCAGATCACCGGCGGCGGATTCGTAGATTCGCGGTTCGTTGACCTTGCTGGTATCGAAACCGCCGGCCTTCCTGGCGTCTTCCCAAGTTTCCTGCGTACGGCGTGCCGTGGAGACAATAGCGAGCTCAGGCACCAGGCCGTGCGTGCCGATGTAGGCGCCCACCCGCTGCGCCTGTTGGTGGCCTTTAGGCGACAAAGGCCGCTCGTGGTCCGCTACGTTGTCGGGGCGGTCGGCGTGGGCATGACGAAACAGCATTAATCTCAACATGGTGGTTCCTGTAGTCCTTGAATGATTATGTCCTGTTTCCCTGGCTCGGGACAGCGCCGGCACGCGACCACGCGCGAGCCTTGTCGACGACGAAATCAATCAGGGTACGCGCCGCGAGCGTCTGGTAGCGGCCCGGCATGCGCAAGAGAAACATTTTCGTGCCAAATACGCTGAGCCGCCAATCGTCCAGCGAGGTGACGACTCGCCCTTTGACGAGCTCTTCTGCGATCACGTAATCCGGCATAAGCCCCACTCCCAACCCGCCCAGGACCGCCTCGCGCAGGAACTGGAAGTTCTCCGATGCCAGCGTCGGGTGCAAGATGATTTCCTCTCGTGAATCGCCCCGATATGCGGCGAGCCGCAGCTGTCGGCCCACGACGGCTGAAGTAATGATCGGCACGCGGCTCAGGTCCTCGAGGCGCGACGGTAAGGGATGCCGCTGGGCATAGGCCGCTTCGGCCCACACAACGTAGCGGACATCCGCCAGCTCGATGGCCACCGTTTGCTCGGGCGGCTCGGACATGACGCGTATCGCAATATCGACTTCGTCGCGCACCAGGTCATCGACACGGTTCTCGAACAGCACGTTCAACGAGATATCGGGATACCTGCGCTTGAACTCGATGAGCCAGTCCGACATGACCAGATTCCCAAAGCCGGTGGGCATACTCATACGCACCTGGCCGTGCAGGCCCTTGCCCAGCGAGCTGGCCGATTCACGCGCCGCCATCAGCTCGTCGCGGATGACGCAGCCATGCTGATAGAGTCGGAAACCGAGTTCAGTGGGCTCGAGCCGCCGGGTGGTTCGGCGCAACAGTTGCTGGCCCAGTGTCTTCTCCAGCTGCGCCAGGTGATAGCTGATATTCGCCCGGCTCATTTTCAGCCGACGCGCAGCGCGACTCAAATTGCCCGCCTCCACGATGTCAGCCAAAAGCACCAATGCTTGTGCGTCCATATTTAGTGTCGAACTTCTTTGACAGTACTTTCTATATTCTCGCAATTGTAGGAAATAATCGACGACTGCATAATGGCTCAAACACCGCGTGTCTGCGCATCCGCTCAGCCACGCCTCATTCAATTGGAAGCATTCATGGCCCTTGACCAAGAAACTTTTGAGCTGCTGCTAGCCTCGGTGCAGCGCTTCGTGCAAGAGCGGCTGATGCCGGCCGAAGACCACGTGGAAGAACACGATGAGGTGCCGGACGACATCGTGGCCGACATGAAAGAGATCGGCCTGTTCGGCCTTTCCATTCCTGAGGAGTACGGTGGCATCGGCCTGACCATGGAGCAGGAATGTCAGGTGGCCTATGAGCTCGGGCACACCGCACTGGCATTCCGTTCCCTGGTGGGAACCAACATCGGTATCGGTTCTCAGGGCATCCTCATGGATGGAACGGAAGCGCAAAAGTCTGAATACCTTCCAAGGATTGCGAGCGGCGAACTGATAATTTCGTTTGCCCTCACCGAACCGGATGCGGGATCCGATGCAGCCTCGCTGAAGACGCGAGCGGTGGAGGATGGCAGCGACTACCTCATTAGCGGCACCAAGCGCTTCATCACCAATGCTCCTCGGGCCGGGGCCTTCACCCTTATGGCGCGCACCGGTGGACAGGACGCGTCTGGTATTTCTGCCTTCATCGTGCCCGCCGACCTTCCGGGGTTGAGCCTGGGCAAGCCAGACCGAAAGATGGGGCAGCGCGGGACCAAGACCTGCGACGTGAACCTTGATAGCGTCCGAGTGCCGGCCGACAACATCATCGGAGGCGTTCCAGGAAAAGGCTTCAAAACGGCCATGAAGGTGCTGGATCGCGGCCGGCTGCATATCTCGGCTATCGCCTGCGGCATGGCGAACCGAATTCTGCAGGAAAGCATTGCCTACGCCCAGCAGCGCAAGCAGTTTGGCCAACGGATCGGCGACTTTCAGCTGATCCAGGCCATGCTGGCCGACAGCCAGGCCGAGCTGCTGGCAGGCTGGTCCCTCGTGCAATCAGTGGCCCGCCGCTACGATGCCAAACCTTTTGGCAAACATGATCCGGAAGTCAGCATGCAGGCGTCATGCACGAAGATGTTCACCACCGAAATGGTGGGACGCGTGGCGGATCGGGGCGTGCAGATACACGGCGGCTCCGGCTACATCAATGAATACAAAGTCGAACGTTTCTACCGCGATGTGCGTCTGCTGCGCCTGTATGAAGGCACCACACAGATCCAGCAACTCGTTATCGGCCGGCATCTGATGAAGGCGTAATTGAAACGGCGCCTCATGCGCGGGGCGCCAATCAGACCGGCGGACACGTCGCCGTAGAGCAGGCTTGGCGACAAGATCAATGTAAAGGCCGTCTTCATGAAAAGTGAATTGCCTTACCCCCCGATAGCCACGAGACTGGGTAGCTCCACGTTACAAGGGACGGGCGGCATGCATTTCATCCACGAAGTCCTGCAAGACCGGGCGCAACAAGAGCCCGGCGCCGTATGCCTTTACCCGGAAGGCCAGGCGCCGCTTTCTTACGGACAGTTGCAAGACCTGGTGAACCGGGCGGCCGCCTGGTTGCGCTCCCTGGGAGTGCGCGCCGGCCACCGCGTCATGATCGTAGGGGAAAACTGCCCCGAGCAGATCGCCATGCTGTTTGCCTGCAGCACCCTCGCCGCATGGCCGGTCAGTGTGAACGCGCGCCTAAGCGGGCACGAGATCGACACCATTACGCGTCATTGCGAGCCGTTTCTTGCGTTCTATACCGCCAGATGCTCACCGGATGCCCGTGCGCACGCGCAGACTCAGGCCTGGGAATCCTGCCCGCCCGACCTGTTCCCGACCGGCAACCGTTACGCCGTTATCTGTCCGGATGCTGCACCCGAAGTAGCCTCGCTCGCTCATTCGGTGGCCACGCTGATTTACACGTCGGGTACGACCGGAGTTCCGAAAGGCGTCATGGTGACCCACAAGGGACTGCTGCACTTTGCAGGCGTATCAGCAGCTTCCCGCAAGCTGGTCCCCGATGACATCGCCTATGCGGCACTGCCGATGTCGCACATTTTTGGAATCGCCACGGTGCTGATGGCGACCCTGCACGCCGGCGCCAGCCTTGTGGTTCGGTCCCGCTTTGATCCAGATGACCTCGCGGCGTCGCTGGCACAACCGGGGATCAGCATCCTGCAAGGCGTACCCACCATGTTCGTGCGCCTGCTGGCCGCGGTCGGGAACGGACCCGTACAGGCCCCTCGGCTGCGTTACGTCTACACCGGCGGCGCAGCGCTGGACCCAGCGCTGAAGCAGAGGGTCGAACGCCTTTTCGGCCTTCCCATGCATCATGGCTACGGCATCACGGAATATGCCGGCTCCATGTTTGTGACGCGAATCGATGCGCCGCGTAGCGACACGTCGGCAGGTTATGCGGTCGACGGGGTGGAACTGAAGATCACGCGCGACGGCCAGCCGGTACAGGCGGGCGAGACGGGCGACATCCTGATACGCGGGCCAGGCGTGATGCTGGGTTATTACCGTAACCCCGAGCAGACGGATGAGGCCTTACTGCCGGGTGGCTGGCTCAACACGGGGGATATCGGCCATGTGGCCGATGATGGCGCACTATTCCTTACCGGTCGCTCCAAGGACATGATCATACGGTCCGGCTTCAACGTCTATCCGCTCGAGGTCGAGGCGCTGATCAACGCCTTTCCCGGCGTGCAACTATCGGCCGTCGTGGGCCGGCCGACAATCGACGGCAACGAGGAGGTGATCGCCTTCTATGAGCCCGCAGCCGGTGCGGAAGTGGATATTGAGTCCCTGAAAGCGCATCTCGCGGCCCGGCTGGCCCCGTATAAGCGGCCTTCGCGCTATATCCGGATGGAGCGGATACCCACCACCGCGAGTGGAAAAATCCGCAAGGAGCCCCTCAGGCAGCATCTCGAGGCGTAAACCGAGCGCCTTGATAACGAGCACGCTGGACCGACAGCACTCGAA
>JAJUGH010000006.1 GCA_029268265.1 Alcaligenaceae bacterium
CCAGCACCTGTCCCACACTTTCACAATCGATGGCCTGCCCGCCCACCATGCCCTGACTGCCAATGGCGCGAGCAAGCAGCTGAATGGACTGCACCACCAGGGCCGGCGCGATCGGCATGGCCGCGAGCGATTCAAAAGCCAGCGGCTGCAACGCATCGCCCGCCAGCATGGCCGTGGCTTCGTCGAATTTCACGTGCACAGTGGGCCGGCCGCGCCTGAGGGTGTCATCGTCCATACACGGCAGATCATCATGCACGAGTGAATAGGCGTGCACGAATTCAACGGCTGCGGCGGCGTGGTCCAGCGCAATCTGCTGCGCAGCGGCCGCGGCCGTCGACTGCAGCGATGCTTCGCCTGCCGCGTACACCAGGGCGGCACGAATCCGCTTGCCGCCGCCGAGCACGGCGTAGCGCATGGCTTCGTGCAGGCGCGCCGGTACGGTGGTCGGACTGGGCAGCGCCCTTTGAAGTACAGTTTCAGTCTGCTGGACTCGGTCTGATAGCCAGTCCGGAAAGCCGGGCGCCTGAATGGTGGCCGGCGACTTCATGCGCCGCCCTCGCCCGGCATATCGTCCAGCGGCTTCAGCAAACTGCCTTGCAGGACCTTGACCTGTTCCTCGGCGGCGTCGAGCCGCTGCTGGCAGATACGCGCGAGCTCTACGCCACGCTGGTAAGCGCGCAGGGAATCGTCGAGCGGGAGTGCGCCGTCTTCCATTTTCGCGACCAGAGCCTCGAGTTCCGCAAGAGCCGACTCGAAGTCCTGCGGCAGGTCCGCCACATGCTGGGGTTGCGTACCGGGAGGTGCCGATTGATCTGGTGCCATGTTGCGTGCTCTTCCTAAAGACGTACGTATAAAGGGCGCCATGCTTATCGCCCGGGCATCATTGTAGTTTAAGGGGGCGCTGCCATACGCGACAGGCCCGCCGGGAACCCGCAGGGAACTGGGGTACAATCCTCCGTCCATTTTCTATCGGCATTCCGACCTTTCTTCGCACCGGGCCCGCCCCGGTACATCCTTCGCGGGGGGAAGAACCATGACCGATATCGGTCGCCACGCGCACATCACACCGGCGCAGACCCAGATTCCGGTGCATTCCTACTTTGACGAAGCCCTGCTTGCCAAAGAACGCGAGCTGATCTTCAAACAGTCGGCGCGGTACGTCGGCCACGAACTGATGATCCCCGAGCCGGGAGACTGGCGCACGCTTAGCCACGAGAACGCAGGGCGCGCGCTGCTGCGTGACGCGCAGGGCCCAGCACTTATTTCGAACGTCTGCCGGCATCGTCAGGCCATCATGCTCGGCGGCCGTGCCGGGAACGTCAGCGATCCCGCGCATTCAGCAGGCAACCTTCGTGAGACTGGGGGGAAAATCGTCTGCCCGATTCACCGCTGGACCTACGAGACCGACGGTAGACTCATCGGCGCGCCCGATTTCCCCGAAAAGCCCTGCCTGAGCCTGCAACGATTTCCATTGAAGTCCTGCCACGGGCTGCTGTTCGAGGGACCACGCGATCCGGCGGCCGACATGCAGTCCTTGTTCAGCGCGCCCGAGTTCGACTTTTCCGGCTACGTGCTGGACCGGGTGGAATACCACCAGTGCAATTACAACTGGAAGACCTTTATCGAGGTCTATCTCGAGGACTATCACGTTGCACCCTTCCATCCGGGCTTGGGCCGCTTCGTGACCTGCGATGACCTGCGCTGGGAATTTTCCGACTGGTACAGCGCTCAACGAGTAGGCGTGAACCAGGCTTTCGGCCAACCCGGCAGCGACGTTTACCGGCTCTGGCATGATCGGCTGCTGGAGTACCGCGAAGGCAATCTGCCGGACTTCGGCGCGATCTGGGTGACGTACTTCCCCACCCATATGATCGAGGTGTATCCGCACGTGCTGGTGCTGTCCACCCTGCATCCGATCGGTCCACAAGAAACGATGAACGTGGTGGAGTTTTACTATCCCGAGGAAATTGCTGCCTTTGAGCGTGAGTTCGTCGAGGCGCAACAGGCCGCCTATATGGAAACCGCCATTGAAGACGATGAGATTGCAGAACGCATGGACGCGGGGCGCCGGGCACTGATGCAGCGAGGCGTAAACGAGTACGGGCCGTATCAATCGCCCATGGAAGACGGCATGCACCACTTCCACGATTGGTATCGCCGCATCATGGGCGCATCGTTGCAGGACTGACGGCTCAGATGCGGCGGCCGGCCTCCGGCGCCTCGGCGGCGCTTGCCGCGGAGCTTGCCTGGCCCTGCATGATGCGTGTCTCACTGTAGGTGCGCCAGATGGACAGCAATCCCGATGTCACGATCAGCGCCATGCCGGCCCATGCCACCCAATCCGGCATTTCGTTCCAGACTACGGCCGAAATGCCGGCGGCAAAAATGATGGTGGTGTACTGCAGCGCGGCGGTGAGCAGGGCTGATCCCAACCCGAACGCCCGCGTCATGGCCAGCTGGCCCACGAGACCAAAAAGGCCCACTCCCGCCAGGGCCGCCCAGCCGCTCACGCCGAGCGGTGGCCAGCCTTCGATAACGGAGGCCACACCACCGGTCAGGCACACAAAGCAGGAGAAAATCAGCACGGTGCGCCACTCGGGTTCGCCAATGCGCCCCAAGGAGCGAACCTGCATCATGGCGATGGCGGAACTGGCGCCGGCACAGAGGCCCACCAACGCGCCCAGCGCTTGTTCCGGCGAAATATTGGGTCGCAAGATGGACACGACACCGATGAAACCCAGCACCACGGCCACGGTACGGACGCCATCCCGCTGCTTCCAGTCGCGAGCCAGCATCCACCCGGCGATGAAAAGCGGTGAGGTGTAGTTCAGGCTGACCGCCGTGGCGAGCGGCAGGCTCGAGATGGCGAAGAAGCCCATCCACATGGAGCCGACGCCGGACACATTACGCGCAATATGCAGACGCCAGCTTTTCGGCCGGACCGACCGACGGGTGAACAAGGCCCAGAAATACAGCAGCAGGACTGATGGAATGCCCCGGAACAGCACGATTTGCGCCAGATTGGCGTGCTGATCGGATGCCAGTTTCACACAGGCCCCCATGGCGGCAAACATGAGGCTGGCCAGAAGCATCCATAACGACTGCATTTATTCAACCGGAATCAGGGGAAACGGGCGCCCGTCGAGAGAAAGTCAATACTATACTCCCCTGCCTGGGGGTTTTCCCGCCCGGCTGGCGCGAAACCAACGATTACCGCGCGCCATGCCTCTTTTCATTGGCGCCGCCGCCCCCATATCCTCAAAAGATCATCTTGCTCGCAATCGGAGATTCTCCAAAATGAAGCGCATCGTTTTATTCCTGATGACCAACTTCGCCGTGTTGCTCGTGCTGAGCGCCACCATGAACGTGCTGGGCGTCGGCCGATACATCACTGCACAGGGCCTGGACCTTACCCAGCTACTGATCTTTGCCGCGGTCATCGGCTTTACCGGCTCCATCATTTCGCTGCTGATCAGCAAGCCCATGGCCAAGGCGAGCACCGGAGCCCGGGTCATCGATCCTCAGGCTCCCGCCAATGCCCGCGAAGCCTGGATTCTGGATACGGTTCATCAGCTTGCCGACCGTGCGGGTATCGGCCGGCCGGAAGTGGCAATTTACGACGGCGAACCCAATGCCTTCGCCACGGGCGCCTTCAAGAACGATGCGCTGGTGGCAGTCTCCACAGGCCTGCTCGAGACCATGACCGAGGAAGAAGTGGCCGCCGTACTGGCCCATGAAGTGGCGCACATCGCCAATGGAGACATGGTGACGCTCACCCTGATCCAGGGCGTGGTGAACACCTTCGTGATCTTCCTGTCGCGCGTCGTGGGCTATCTGGTGGACCGCGTGGTATTGAAGAACGAGCGTGACGTCGGCATCGGGTTCTACGTGTCCGCCTTCGTGTTCGAAATCATCTTCGGCGTGCTGGCGTCGATCATCGTGGCCTGGTTCTCGCGCCAGCGGGAATACCGCGCCGATGCGGGCTCGGCAGCGCTGCTCGGGTCGCGCGAACCCATGATTCGCGCCTTGGCGCGCCTTGGCGAAATGCAATCGGGGGCCCTTCCAAAAAACTTTGAGGCGGCGGGGATCGCAGGCGGCAAGGCAATCAGCGCCCTCTTCGCTTCGCACCCTCCCATTGAATCCCGCATCTACGCGTTGCAGGCCATGCAACGCGTCTGAGTCGGAACGGCCAGGTGGCCCCCTTGCGGGGCCGCCGGACCCGGTAACGGTTCAGTCAAGATGGCGGTCGAACCAGGCGACCGCCTTTTCCCAGGCGTCGCGGGCGTCCGCGGCGTTGTAGCTGGGACGGTAGTCGGCATAGAAGGCGTGGCCTGAATCCGGGTACACCTCGATGCGCGAGGCCTGCGCTGCCGCATTGCCTTGTTTCAAGGCCTCTTCCATACGACGCACATCTTCCAGCGGAATACTGGCATCCTGCCCGCCGTAAAGCCCAAGCACAGGGCCGTTCACCTGCCCCGCCACATCAATGGGATTCCTCACCTGCAGCGGGCCGTGGCCCACCGTAAGTTTGCCGTACCAGGCAACGGCGGCCTTGCAACGGGGATTATGCGCGGCATACATCCAGGTAAGCCGGCCACCCCAGCAGAATCCGGTGACGCCCAGACGCTCCACGTCGGCGCCTTGGGCAGCCGCCCATTCCACCGCGGAATCAAGGTCGGATAGCACCTGCTCATCCGGAACCTTGGCCACGATGTCGCGGATGAGTTCAGACATGTCGGTGTACTGCGAGGCGTCGCCCTGACGCTGGTAGAGTTCCAGTCCCACCGCCATGTAACCCTCATGCGCAAAGCGGCGGCAGACATCCTTGATATGCTCATGCAACCCAAAGATTTCCTGGATCACGAGAATGAGCGGGGGATGCCCGGCAGCAGCCGGTGCGGCGTAATAGCCCGACATGACGCCGTCCTGAACAGGGACCTCAACCATCCCTTGGCGCAAGCCCTCCGCGTTGGTGCGTAGGGTGGTGTCACCGTTGCCGGTAATCTTCGAATAAGCCATGCGTCCTCCTTGGGGATCAGTTTCCGTCAGTGAGCCTGCTCCCAGTTCGGCCCGACGCCGACCTCGGCTACCAACGGTACGTTCAGCTCGGTTACCGAGCACATCAGGCGTGGCAGGTTACCCGCCACCGTCTCCACTTCGTCTGCCATGACGTCCAGCACGAGTTCGTCGTGCACCTGCATGACGAGCCGGGACTGCAGGCCTTCGGCGCGCAGCCAGTCGTCGACGGCAACCATGGCCATCTTTATCAGGTCGGCGGCCGTACCCTGCACCGGAGCATTGATGGCGGCGCGCTCCGCTGCCGCCCGGCGCGGGCCTTTTGCTCCACGCAGCTCAGGCAACCAGATACGGCGCCCGAACACCGTTTCGACATAACCTTGTTCGCCCGCCTGCGTACGGGTGGCTTCCATGTAGCGCGCAACACCGGGGTAGCGGGTGAAGTAGCGGTCGATGTAGGCCCGCGCGGCTTCGCGCGAAATGCCCAGGTTTGAAGCCAGGCCGAATTCGCCCATGCCGTAGATCAGGCCGAAATTGATGGCCTTCGCGGCACGACGCTGTTCGCCCGTGACATCATCCAGCCCCACGCCAAATACCTCGGCCGCGGTTGCGCGGTGGATGTCGAGATTCGATGTGAAGGCTCGTCGCAGGTTTTCATCATCGGACATATGGGCCATGACACGCAACTCGATCTGCGAATAGTCGGCCGACACGATCTGCCCGTCACTTGCCACGAACGCCTTGCGTACACGTCGCCCTTCCGGCGTACGCACCGGAATGTTCTGGAGATTCGGCTCGGACGAAGCCAGACGCCCCGTCACGACGGCCGCCTGGGCATAGCGCGTGTGGATCCGGCCGGTGGTCGGGTTCACCATCTTCGGAAGCTTGTCGGTGTAGGTCGACTTCAGCTTGCTGATGGCGCGGTAGTCCAGAATCAGTTTGGGCAGGGGATAGTCGAGCGCCAGGCGGCTCAGCACTTCCTCATCGGTGGAAGGCGCCCCGCTCGCCGTCTTGCGGACCACCGGCAGCTGCATACGCTGGAACAAGATTTCGCCCAGTTGCTTGGGTGAATTCAGATTGAAGGGCTGGCCCGCCAACTCATAGGCCTTGGTTTCGAGCTCGATCATCTGCCGACCCAGCTCATGGCTTTGCATGGCCAATGCGTGGGTATCGATCTTCACGCCATTGCGTTCGATCGTGGTCAGTACCTCGGAGCAGCGGATTTCCAGCCGGTATACGGTTTCCAGCCCAGGCTCCGCCGCAATGCGCGGCCGCAGAATCTGGTGCAGTTGCCAGGTGAAATCAGCATCTTCACAGGCATACTGCGATGCCTTCTCAACCTCGACTTCGTCGAAGCAGATCTGTTTGGCGCCCTTCCCGCAAATATCTTCATAGGTCACGCCCACCCGGCCCAGCCACCGCTCACCCAGTTCCTGCAGATTCACCCGGCGATAGGACTCCAGCACGTAGGACTGAAGCATGGTGTCTTCCGTGACGCCCGCCAGGCATATGCCCTCGTTCGCAAGAACGTGCGCATCGTATTTGGCGTTATGCAGCAGCTTGGCGGCCGCGGCGTCTTCGAGCCAGGGGCGCAGCTTGGCCAGCACGAGCTCTCGCGACAGTTGCTGCACCGCATCCGGCCCCCGATGAGCCACCGGGATATAGCAGGCAACCCCGCCCGCGGTTGCCAACGAAATGCCGACCAGCCTGGCGGCCATGGGATCCAGGGACGTGGTCTCGGTGTCCATGGCTACCAGCTCAGCTTCCTTGATGGCATCGATCCAGCGATCGAGCGCGGCTTCATCCAGCACCGTCTCGTACGTTGTGGCGGGCGCAGCCGGAGGCTCGGGAGTCACCCGCGCGTCCTGCTCGGGGATACGACTCGAATCGCCCGTGAGTTCGCGCAGCCAGCTGCGGAAGCCATAGTGTTCGAAGATCTCGATGAGGGTTTCGCGGTCGAGAGGGGTCGGCGCAAGCGACTCAAACCCGTCTACGAGTTCAACGTCGCAGTCGACCTTCACCGTGATGAGCTGGCGGGTCAGCGGGAAATGCGGAATGGTATTGCGCAGGTTCTCGCCGGCCACCCCCTTGATGGCATCGGCTTTCTCAATAAGGGCATCCAGGGAACCATATTCAGTGAGCCACTTCACGGCCGTCTTGGGGCCGACCTTGGGCACACCCGGCACATTATCGACCGCGTCGCCCGTAAGCATGAGATAATCAATGATCTGCGAGGGCAACACTCCGAACTTATTCAATACGCCCTGCACGTCCAGGCGCTCGCTCGTCATGGTGTTCACCAGTTCCACATGCTCATTCACGAGCTGGGCAAGATCCTTGTCTCCCGTGGAAATGATGGTGTGGACGCCCTGCTTGGTGGCCTGGCACGCCAGAGTGCCGATGATGTCATCGGCCTCTACACCCGGAACCGAAATCACACGCCATCCCAACGCGGCCACGGCCCGATGTATGGGCTCGATTTGTGCTGCAAGGTCTTCGGGCATCGAGGGCCGATGGCCCTTGTAATCGGGATACAGCGCTTCGCGAAATGTCTTGCCGCGAGCATCGAAAATGCAAGCGGCATAGTCTGCCTTGTGTTCCGAAATCGCTCTCCGTAACATGGAGATAACCCCATATAGGGCGCCCGTGGGCTCGCCTTTTGCATTCCGCAAATCCGGCATCGCGTGAAAGGCCCTATACAGGTAGCTGGACCCATCAACAAGCAACAAGGTTTTTTTCATGTCTAATAAAATTGTCCGATTACCGGCAGCGCAGCAGATCCCCCGGATTATGTCAGAGATGGAGGCGGCTGCGGAAACCCTCCAGGAAATGGGCTGGGGCGTAAGCGTCTTTGGCAGCGCCCGCATCCGGCCAGGTTCCCCCTACTATGCAGTCGCCGAAGACCTGGGTGCCCGCCTCGCACGAGCCGGCCTCACCGTCATCGCGGGAGGCGGCCCCGGCATCATGGAAGCGTCCAATAAGGGCGCCTACGAAGCAGGCGGCCGAAGCGTGGGGCTGAACATCACGTTGCCGCGCGAACCGCACAACAACCATTACCAGACGCATACGCTGCAGTTCGACTATTTCTATTCACGCAAGGCGACCTTCGTGATGCATAGCGCGGCCTATATCGCCCTGCCGGGCGGCTTCGGCACGCTGGATGAACTCTTCGAAGTCACGACGCTTGTGCAAACCGGCAAAATACCGCACGCCCCGATCGTGCTGATCGGCACCCAGTTCTGGGCGGGCCTGCTGGATTGGATCAGAAATGAGCTGCTCACCAACGGGCTCATCAGCGCCGGCGATCTGGATCTGTTCTACGTCACCGACGACCTCGATGCCGTGATGGCGCATATCCAGGAACACTGTGCCGATTGCTTCACGCGGCACGAAGAACCGTCGCTGCCGATCGAGCGCGAAAGCAACGTGGTTTGACCGCGCTCCGCAGCCCGCCCAATCGGGCCGCAGCTGCAGAGTACTGATGCCCGTTTTGTGGGCGACCGGCGCAGGCGCCGGTCATGAACACTCGTCGAACGCTGCTCAGGCGTTCGAGCCGCCTTCACGCGCCATACGACGGCGCTCATGCTCCTGCAGGTAACGCTTGCGCAACCTGATCGAGCTGGGCGTCACTTCCACCAGCTCATCGTCATCGATGAACTCCACGGCATATTCCAGCGTAAGGTCGACCGGCGGCACGAGGTCGATATGCTCGTCTTTGCCTGAGGCTCGTACGTTGGTGAGTTTCTTCTCACGAATGGGATTCACCACAAGATCGTTGTCTCGACTGTGGATACCGATAATCATGCCTTCGTACAGCGGGTCCTGCGGCGACACGAACATGCGTCCGCGCTCCTGCAGCTTCCACAGTGCATAGGCCACGGCGTTGCCATCGTCCTGGCTGATCAGCACACCATTGCGCCGCTCGCCCAAGCTGCCTTCCTTCATGGGGCCATAGTCGTCAAAGATATGGCTCATGAGACCTGTCCCGCGGGTCAGGTTCAGAAACTCCGACTGGAAGCCGATGAGGCCGCGTGCGGGAATGCGGTATTCCAGGCGCGTGCGGCCACGGCCGTCGGCCACCATATCCAGCAGCTCGCCCTTGCGTCGGCCCAGCTCTTCCATCACGCCGCCCTGGTGACCGTCTTCGACGTCGACCGTCAGGAGCTCATAGGGCTCCATGCGCTCGCCGTTGATCTCCTTGAACATCACCCGTGGCCGCGATACGGCCAGCTCATAGCCTTCCCGACGCATGTTCTCGATCAGGATGGTCAGGTGCAGCTCGCCGCGCCCGCACACTTCGAAAACGGTGTCGTCGTCGGTATCGTTTACACGCAAGGCTACATTGGACTTCAGCTCGAGGTCCAGGCGTTCGCGCAGCTGACGGCTGGTCACGAACTTGCCTTCGCGGCCGGCCAGCGGTGAGGTATTGACCATGAAGTTCATGGTAAGGGTCGGCTCATCGATCCGCAGCATGGGCAGGGGCTCAGGAGTTGCGGGATCCATGAGCGTGCAGCCGATACCGATATCCTCGATACCATTGATCAGCACGATATCGCCGGCCTGAGCCTCGTCCACCAGTTCACGCTCCAGGCCCTTGAACTTCAGTACCTGGTTGATCCGCCCCTTGAAGGATTCGCCGCCGGGGCCGAACTGCACCATTACGTCCTGGTGCGGGCGCAGGCGCCCACGATTGATCCGGCCCACGCCGATCTTGCCGACGTAGCTGCTGTAGTCCAGCGAAATGATCTGCATCTGCAGGGGGCCGTTCTCGTCATCGTCACGCTGCGGCACGTGCTGCAGAATGGTGTCGAACAGCGGACGCATATCGCCGTCGCGCACGTCCTCGGTCAGCCCCGCATAGCCCGACAATCCGGATGCGTAGATGATCGGGAAGTCGAGCTGCTCGTCGGTGGCACCCAGCTTGTCGAACAGGTCGAAGGTCGCGTTGATGGCGTGGTCGGGGCGCGCGCCGGGGCGGTCGATCTTGTTTACCACCACGATCGGCTTCAGGCCCAGGGCCAGCGCCTTACGGGTCACGAAGCGCGTCTGCGGCATGGGGCCTTCCACGGCATCCACCAGCAGCAATACGCCGTCGACCATCGACAGGACGCGTTCGACTTCACCTCCGAAGTCCGCGTGTCCCGGAGTATCGATGATGTTGATGTGGACGCCTTCATATTCCACGGCGCAGTTCTTCGCCAGGATGGTGATGCCCCGTTCCTTTTCGATGTCTCCGGAGTCCATGACGCGTTCCGCGACCTGCTGGTTGTCGCGGAAAGTGCCCGCTTGGCGAAGCAATTGATCCACCAGGGTCGTCTTGCCGTGGTCCACGTGCGCGATGATGGCCACGTTACGCAATGCGCGTTTCATATTTCGTCCTTCTGTTTAGGCGCCGGGGGCAGCAGGCCCTCCGGTAGGGCATGCAGGGGAAGGAGCACCTCTTGGGGCTGCTCCATGGCCTGAAGGGTCTCCAGGCCGATTGAATGGGAAATCTCAAAGGGGCCAACGCGGGTGCGGCGGAGCGCCCCGAGATGGGCATAACAGCCTAGACGGCGGCCTATGTCCTGCGCAAGGGTGCGTATATAGGTGCCCTTGCTGCAGTCCACAAGTAAGCGCGCCTGCTTGCCGTCGATATCGAGCAGCTCCAGGCGGTGTATCGTCACTCGCCGCGATGGGCGTTCGAGTTCGATGCCCTGCCTTGCGTATTCGTATAGCGGTTTGCCGTCGCGCTTCAGTGCGGAATACATGGGCGGTATCTGCTCGATCTCGCCACGGAATTCCGGGAGCACGTCGAGCAGCGCCTCTTGCGTCACGCCCGCAAAGTCATCGGGCGCGCGGGCCGTGATATGGCCCGTTAGGTCGCCACTGTCGGTTTCCTCGCCAAAGATGAGCGTTGCTTCGTAGCACTTGTCGGCCTCCAGCATGGTGCCGCAGATCTTGGTGGCGCGCCCCAGGCAGCAGATCAGCAGGCCGGTAGCGAATGGATCCAGCGTGCCGGTATGGCCCGCCTTACGTGCGTCCAGGGTGCGACGGGCGCGCTGCAGCGCGTGGTTGCTCGACAACCCTTCGGGTTTGTCCAGCAACAGGACACCATCGAGCAATTGCCCGCGTCGTCTAGCCATCGTTGTTCAATCCGAAAACGACGACCTCAGCGGTCGTCGGGATCTTCAGGGGGCGGGAGCCCATCGTTGTCGCCATCATTACGATTGGCCTGGTCGATGAGCCGGGAAAGATGGAGCCCACGCATGATGCCTTCGTCATGAATGAAGCGCAGCGTGGGCACAGTGTGGATGTGCAGAAGCTTGAACAGCAGGGAGTGGAACCAGCCGGCCTTCTCGTTGAGCGCGGTCACCGCCGTGGCGGGCTCCGCACCGATTACCGTGAAATAGACCTTGGCATGCGCGTAATCGGGCGAGAGGTCGACGCTGGTGAGCGTAATGAGCCCCGCGCGCGATACGTCGATTTCGCGCTGGATGATGCCGGCCAGATCCTTCTGGATCTGGTCGGCAAGCCGGATGTTCCGGCCTGCGTTCTGTCGGGTCTTGTGTCGAGCCATAATGCGTCAGAGGGTGCGGGCAATTTCGCGGATTTCAAAGACCTCGAGCTGGTCGCCCACCTCGATGTCGTTGTTCCCGCGCAGCGTGATCCCGCAATCGAAACCGGACTTGACTTCCTTGACGTCGTCCTTGAAACGACGCAGGGATTCCAGCGAACCGGTCCAGAGCACAACGTTGTTGCGCAGCAGGCGAACCTGGGAGTCGCGACGCACGATGCCGTCGAGCACCATACAACCGGCGACCTTGCCGATACGCGAGATGGTGTAGACCTCGCGAATCTCGACCATACCGATGATCTCTTCGCGCTTTTCCGGAGCCAGCATGCCGGACATCGCCTTGCGCACGTCATCCACAGCGTCGTAGATGATGTTGTAGTAGCGCAGATCGATGCCGTTGGCCTCTGCCACCTTCTTGGCGCTTTGCTCGGCACGGACATTGAAGCCCAGGATGACGGCATTGGATGCGATGGCAAGGTTGACGTCGCTTTCCGAAATGCCGCCGACCGCTGCGTGAACCACTTGCACGCGAACTTCGTCAGTAGACAGTTTCAGCAAGGACTGTACCAATGCTTCCTGCGAACCCTGCACGTCTGTCTTGATGATGAGCGACAGGGTTTGCGAGCCTTCACCCATGTTGTCGAACATGGACTCGAGCTTGGCGGCCTGCTGGCGAGCCAGCTTGACGTCACGGAATTTGCCCTGACGGAACAGCGCGATTTCTCGTGCCTTGCGCTCGTCGGACATCACGATGAGTTCATCGCCGGCTTGCGGGACTTCGGTCAGGCCCTGGATTTCCACCGGAATGGATGGACCCGCTTCCGTCGCGTTCTTGCCCTGGTCGTTCAACATGGCTCGCACGCGGCCATAGCTGGCACCGACCAGCACCGCGTCGCCGCGATGCAGCGTGCCGCTCTGCACCAGAATGGTGGCGACCGGACCGCGACCCTTGTCGAGACGCGCTTCAATGACCACACCCTTGGCCGGCGCTTCAACCGGTGCCGTCAGCTCAAGGATTTCCGCCTGCAGCAGGACGTTTTCCAGAAGGTCGTCGATGCCCTGGCCGGTCTTGGCGGATACGCCGATGAACGGTACATCGCCGCCGTATTCCTCAGGAACGACCTGCTCTGCCACCAGTTCCTGCTTCACGCGATCGGGGTTGCCTTCGGGCTTGTCGATCTTGGTGATGGCCACGACCAGCGGCACATTGGCGGCCTGGGCGTGGTGAATGGCTTCACGGGTCTGGGGCATGACGCCATCATCGGACGCCACCACCAGAATCACGATGTCGGTTGCCTTGGCACCGCGAGCACGCATGGCCGTGAAGGCCTCGTGACCCGGGGTATCAAGGAAAGTGACCATGCCGCGATCAGTCTTCACGTTATAGGCACCGATATGCTGCGTGATGCCGCCGGCTTCGCCCGATGCGATCTTGGTGCGGCGGATGTAATCCAGCAGCGAGGTCTTGCCGTGGTCGACGTGACCCATGACGGTAACTACCGGAGCGCGCGGCAGGGCATCGCCCTCGACCACGTCGGTCTGGTCGAGGAAGGCCTCGGGATCGTCGAGCTTGGCAGCGATTGCGGTATGGCCGAGTTCCTCGACCACAATCATGGCGGTTTCCTGATCGAGGACTTGGTTGATCGTGACCATCTGGCCCAGCTTCATGAGGTGCTTGATGACCTCAGCCGCCTTGACGGCCATCTTGTGCGCCAGATCGGCCACGGAAATGGTTTCCGGGACGTGCACTTCGCGCGCAATGAATTCCTGCACTTGCGGCTCGCGGCGCTCTTGTTGCGACTGACGGTTGCGGCCACCGCGGCCACCACCCTTCGATTTGCCGCCAGCGCGCCAGCCGTCGCGACCGGGCGCTGCGGGCGCCGGAGCATCCTTGGCTGCCGGTTTCTTGCGGCCGCCCTCTTCGGACCAGCCCGGAGCGTCCGGTGCCTTCAGCACCTTCTTGGGATCGGCCGAAGCACCGGCCTTTGCATCTTTCTTGCCTTTACCGGCAGGCTTGTGCAGCGTGCCGGAAATGCCGCCCGCCTCAGGCTCGGGCGCCTTGAGCACCTTGCGAGGACGGTTCAGCATGGCGCGCAGCGCAGCGGCCTCGGCTTCGGCGGCCTTCCGGGCCTTTTCGCGATCCTCGTCAGCGCCGCGATCAGCAGACGGTGCCGCTGCAGCGGGCGGAGCGGCGCGCTTGGCCGTGGGCCGCGGCTCGGAAGCCTTGGCCGGCTGCGACCTGACTGGCGCAGCGGCTACGGGCGCCGGCTTCTCTGCGGGCGCTTCGGCGACAGGTTCGGGAGTCACTTCGGGTTTTGCTTGCTCGGGAACGGGAGCAGGCTCGGGCTCCGAGGGAACGGGCTGCTTCGCAGCGGCAGGCTCGACGGCAGGCTCGACGGCCGGTGCAGCAGGCGCCTCAGCGGGCTTTTCGGCGACTTCAGAAGGCGCCGGCTCAGGTTGCGCGGCTGCTTCGATTGGGGCCTTGGTCTCTTCAGCAACGGGCTCAGAACCGGCAGACGCGCCGACTGAAGGCGCCTCTGCCGCAGGCGCGGGAGCTGCGGGTTCCGGGGTAGCTGCAAGCGGCTTGGCGTCTGCCACCGCCTCGGCAGCGGGCTGCGGCGCCGGTTGCTCGGCAGCGGCCTGCGCCTCGGCGCGGGCCTGCTCTGCAGCACGTGCCGCTTCGGCCGCCAGTTCGCTGGTATCGCGCTTGACGAATACGCGCTTCTTCCGGACTTCGACCGGAATGGTGCGCGACCGCCCGGAGCCGTCAGCCTGACGGATCTCGGATGTCTGGCGGCGCGTCAGGGTGATTTTCTGGCCTTCCGACGCGCCGTGCGCCCGACGCAGCGACTCGAGGAGCTTCGCCTTATCCGCGTCGGTGACCGGGTCGTCGACCGATCTGATGTCAACGCCGGCGGCACGCAACTGCTCCAGCAGTACGTTCGCGGGCATTTTCAGTTCAACGGCGAACTGGGCGACGGTGTTACTCGGCATTCGACTCTCTCTTGCTTGCAACTACTACAATTTTCAATATGGACGGACCCGGTGCTCTCCTGACATGAGTCAGGCTTCGTCGTCGAACCAATGGGCTCTTGCCTTCATGATGAGCTCACTGGCCTCTTCGGCTCCCAGGCCGGAGATTTCCGACAGTTCGTCGGTTGCCAGTTCAGCCAGCCCGTCGATATCGACGATGTCGTTCTCGGCCAGCTTAGCCACCAGTTCGGGGGTCATTCCTTCAATTTCCAGGAGATCCTGCGCGCTGGTAACACGCTCCTCCTGGGCGATGGCCTCGGTCAGCAAGGCATTGCGTGCACGGGTACGGAGCTCGTTGACCGTTTCTTCGTCGAAGGCCTCGATATCGAGGAGTTCCTGCAACGGTACGTAGGCAACCTCTTCCAACCCGGTGAAGCCTTCATCAATGAGGATGTCGGCAACTTCTTCATCGACGTCGAGGCGGCTGACGAAGGTCTGGCGCAGTTCGGCACGCTCTTCCTCTTGCCGGTTCTGGCTTTCCTCGGGCGTCATGATGTTGATCTGCCAGCCCGTCAGTTCGGAGGCCAGGCGGACATTCTGCCCTCGGGCGCCAATCGCCTTCGGCAGGTTTTCAGCGTCCACGACGACGTCCATGGCACGCTTGTCTTCATCGACGACGATGGATTCCACATGCGCGGGCGCCAGGGCCCCAATGACGAATTCAGCAGGATCGTCGGCCCACAGGACGATGTCGACCTGTTCTCCACCGAGCTCATTACGCACTGCGGTGACGCGCGAACCACGCATGCCGACGCAGGTGCCGATCGGGTCGATGCGCTTGTCATAGGCGACAACCGCAATTTTAGCGCGGACACCCGGGTCGCGGGCAGCCGCTTTGATTTCGAGCAGACCCTGCTCGATCTCCGGCACTTCGTTCTCGAACAGTTCACGAATGAACTCGGGCGCTGTACGAGAAAGAATCACCTGCTGGCCACGCGCAGCATGGTCGATTTTTGAGACCCACGCACGGATGCGGTCGCCCACACGGATGTTCTCGCGCGGAATCATTTCGGAGCGCGGCAGGCGTGCCTCGATCTTGCCGGTATCGACAATGACATCACCCTTGTCCATGCGCTTGACCGTGCCCGAGACGATGGTCTCGCCACGCTCGAGGAAGTCATTCAGGACCTGCTCGCGTTCGGCATCACGGATTTTCTGCAGAATGGCCTGCTTGGCGGCCTGAGCGCCGATGCGGCCGAATTCTTCCGGCTCGAGCGGCTCTTCGATGTACTCGCCCACCTCGATACCGGGGACAATTTCCTGGGCTTCGGAGTACAGCTCCTGCTTGTCAGGCTCCTGCAGGCCGGCTTCGTCAGGCACGACGAGCCAGCGGCGAAACCCTTCATGTTCTCCGGTCTGGCGATCGATCGAAACCCGGACGTCGGCGTCTTCCTTGAAGCGCTTCTTCATGGCGGAGGCCAGCGCGCCTTCAAGCGCACCGAAGACCACTTCCCTTTCGACATTCTTTTCACGCGCCAAGGCGTCGACCAAAAGAAGAATTTCGCGACTCATCGCTTTTTGCCCTTGAAATCTAAAATGGGATCCAGTTTGGCGCGCTCGACGTCATCGAACGTAAACCCGAGGACCTGGACATCTCCGGACTGGGTTTCGTATTCCAGACCGAAAGTCATGGCACCCGACGCCTGTTCCTGCTGGGCGGCCTGCAACACACCGGTGAAAACCTTGCGGTCTTCGACTGCCTGGCGCAGGCGTATCTCGACCCGCTCTCCCGCAAAACGGACAAAGTCCTCCGGACGCTTCAGGGGGCGGTCGACACCAGGCGAGCCCACTTCGAGCCGCTTGTAGTCAATCTCTTCCACCTCGAACACCCGGGACAAATGCCGGGAAACGCGCTCGCAGTCTTCGATGCGCACCCCTTCGGGGCGATCGATAGTCACCCGCAGCAAGCCACCCGGGACTCGCTCGACATCGACGAGTTCAACGTCCATGCCAACCACGGCGTCCTGGGTCAGAGCGAATAGATCTGCTGCCATAAAATCCAAAAAAAATGGGCTGCAAAGCCAGCCCACTGTTATCGCGCAACCCGTGGTTCCCAAGCGTAAAGCCTGGGAAGGCCGACCCGGTCCGCCTTCGAAATGTGCCGCTAAATTGTTGCCTTGCCGAACCCAAGTGGCCAACGGCTCGCTAAACAATATAGCTGTAAAGCGCTACATTTTAGCAGATAACGGCGAAATTTTCCTGCTTTCACCGTAACTTACCGAGCCGTCCCAGGTGCGACTCATGGGCGGTGGCGCTACGAGGCTGCCAATCGTCGCCGCGCCCGCCGGCTGAGCGGCCACGAGGCTGCTTGCCCTGCTTGGCCGGCCGGTCTGACGGGCGGTCTTTCCCGGCCGAACGGTCGGCCGGACCGCGCCGACGTGACTCCTGAGCGTTCGCGGCGGCCTTCTTGCCTTTGGGCGGCCCCTTGCGCTTGCCCCCAGCGGGTGCCGTGGGATGGCCATTGGCATACCCACCGGTAATGAGCAAACCCGGGCGGAACGGATCCGCAACCGCGGGATCGCGGCCATTGCGGCCTCCCGTCACTCGGCCGCGACGGCCCAGCTTGGCGCCGTTCATGCCGTTGCGCTCAGGCGTTCCGAAGCCCGGCGGCAAAGCGCTATCGTGAGAGAGCGGCTGCCTTTCGCCGCGCGAGCGGTTACCGCTGTCTTCTTCCTTCAGCAGACCCAGCTGCACCATAATGGCCTGAACGATTGACGGCTCGACTTCCTCCCACCGGCCGCGGCGCAGATTTCGCGGCAGAACGATTTCACCGAAGCGGGTGCGAATCAGGCGACTGACCGTCACACCGGCCGCATCAAACATACGCCGGACTTCGCGGTTACGGCCTTCCTGAATGGTGACGCGATACCAGCGATTGCTGCCCTCGCCCCCCAAAGGCTCCAGCACGCCGAACTTTGCCATGCCGTCTTCCAGCTCGATGCCGTCAGTCAGGCGCTTCTGCTGTTCGGGATCAAGCTCCCCGAGCACTCGCACGGCATACTCGCGTTCGGCGCCGTAGCGCGGGTGCATCAGACGGTTGGAGATTTCGCCGGACGTGGTGAGAATGAGAAGGCCCTCGGTGTTCAGATCCAGTCTTCCCACGGACAACCATTTGCCAATCTTCAGCTTGGGCAGGCGGGCGAATACATTCGCCCGCCCTTCCGGGTCGTCGTGGCTGACGATTTCGCCAGCGGGCTTGTAATACAGAATCATGCGCGGCGGTTTCTTGTGATTCGGGCGCGCAATGAGGCGCCCGTTCACGCGAACCTGATCATTAGGGCCGACACGCTGGCCGATATGGGCCGGCTCGCCATTGACGGACACGCGCCCTGCAATGATGAGTTCCTCCATTTCGCGGCGCGACCCGACTCCGGCCTCGGCCAGCACCTTGTGCAACTTGGGCGCCAGCACTTCACTGTTCAGATATTTATCGAGCCGTTGCGGCATTGCCGCGGCATGCTCCAGATAAGACAGCGCAATATCGGTGTCGGTGTCGTTCTCGACGGCGGCCGGCTTGCGGCCCCGGCGCCGATTCTTGGCCCCGCGCGCGCTGTCTTGCGGCAGCTGCTGGGCCGAATCAGCGCTCATAGGGGTGCCGCGCCCGGCCGGCTTGTGAGCGGCCGGGGCAGCAGCGTCAGACTTGACAGACGTGTCGGCGGCCGCATCAGGCTTGCGCCGGCGCGGCGCGCTTTTGCGCGCCTTGGGCGAAGGGGATGCGGCGGCCGTTGCGGCCGCGTCGACCGGCGCGCCGTCCGCTGCCGGAGCCTCATCGGACCGACGACGGCGAAACGGCGTGCGAAGTTTGCGGCCTGACCCGCGCGACTTGTTCGAATTCGTGTCGCCCTGTGCGCCGTCGGCGTGGGCCGCAGCCGGCGCGTCAGCGACCGGCGCGGCGGGTGCCGATGTCTCGTTGATGTCAGTCATTTTGTTTCTGATACTCCGTAGGAATTTCGTTTGCGCCGATCCCTTCATCGGGTGCGCTGTTGCCGGCCTCGGGCCGGTCTTGCGGGCTCGCGGCCTGCGGTTCACCATCAAAGGCCAGCGCGGCGAGCGCCTCGGTCGCGTCGACCTCCGTAAGCGGAGGAAGATCGTCCAGCGATTTCAGGCCCAGGTCGTCCAGGAACTGATGAGTCGTGCCAAGTAGCGCCGGCCTGCCGGGCGCATCGCGATAACCAAGTACCTCGATCCAGCCACGTTCTTCCAGCGTACGCACAATCTGCGAGGAAACCGTGACACCTCGAATGTCTTCGATGTCTCCGCGTGTCACCGGTTGCCGCCAGGCAATGATGGCAAGAGTTTCAAGGACGGCGCGTGAATACCTGGGGGGCCGGACGGGATCGAGCCGACTAAGGTAGCGCTGCATTTCGGGGCGGCTTTGAAAACGCCAGCCGCCTGCCACGCTAACGAGCTCCAGCCCGCGGTCCTGCCAGTCCAGTTGCAGCAAGCCCAGAAGGCGCCGCAGGTCGTCCGTTGCGACTTCTTCGGTAGTGAAGAGCTTGCGCAGATCGGACCAGGACATGGGTTGATCTGCACATAATAGCGCGGTTTCGAGAATCCGTAACGTCTCGCCTTCAGTCATTGATGATCTTTTTCAAACTTGCGTTTCCGGCCTAACCGGTTTACTATTCTTTCTTCAGACGCGGGGTGGAGCAGTCTGGCAGCTCGTCGGGCTCATAACCCGAAGGTCACAGGTTCAAATCCTGTCCCCGCAACCAGAATTCAGATGGGCCATTTGCTAAAAGCAACTGGCCCATTTCTTTTGGTCAGGACCTTTGGATCGAGACTTGGCCTTTGGACCAAGCCCGTGCATCCATGGTTCAGCCGACGCGTTGAGGTTAAGACCGAAACCTTGAGACCTTGGCTTTGAGACCCTGGGGGCCAATGGGGTTAAGCCTTCATGGGGGTTAAGCCTTCATGGCCAATGCATCAAAGGACCAACGCCGTTTCGTCAAACCGCTGGGCCAATGCCGTTGCATCAAACGCAACGCGTATAAAAAACCGGAGCGCCTTGCCCGCAAAGCCCTTGTTTGTTCTGGGTTGGCCTTGCGGTGAGGGCTTGGGGATACCTGCGATTACAGCATTCCGGCCCAATCATTGCAAGACATTGCGCCTCATCAGGCGGATGCGTGGGGGCAGAGTTGCCGAAGAACGACATGCGCGCGCCGTTGACCCCCACGGCCGCTCATGGTGGAATGCCTGTTGGAGGCGGCCACACGTGAATTTCGAAGTCATCTGCGTCAATAGCATTTCCTCCATTCCCCCCGGGGAATGGGATGCCCTGGCACAAGGCAATCCCCTGCTTTCACATGCCTACCTCGAGGCGCTTGAGTCGACCCACTGCGTCGGGCCGCGCACCGGATGGCAGCCTTGCCATTTGGCATTACGCCGCAACGGCGCCGTGCGCGCTGCCATGCCGCTGTACGAGAAGCAGCACTCCTGGGGCGAATACGTCTTCGATCAGGCCTGGGCGAATGCCTATGCCCGCTATGGCATGCCCTACTACCCCAAACTCGTGAGCGCCGTGCCGTTCACGCCCGTGCCGGGGCCGCGCCTTCTGGGATATGACCGCCATGACCAGCTGGCCGTGCTGGACGCCGCCAGGCGTCTCATGGCGGAACAGGGGTATTCCTCGCTGCACATCCTTTTTCCGCAAGAGGAAGACAGCAAACTATTGCGTGATGCCGGGCTTGCGCTGCGCAGCAACGTACAGTTCCACTGGCACAATGCCCGCTACCGGGATATGGACGACTTCCTGGCGGCGCTGAGCCAACCGAAGCGCAAGAAGTTGCGGCAGGAAAAGCGACGCCTACGTGAACAGGGGGTCGAGTTTCGCTGGCTCAGCGGAGCCGAGATCAGCAGCGAGGTCTTGCGCTTCGTCTATCTCTGCTACGTGCAGACCTACATGGAGCACGGCAACGCCCCCTACCTGAATCTCGATTTCTTCGAGCGCATCCATGACCGCATTACGGAATCGCTGGTCGTGGTGCTTGCTGAAAAACGTGGCAAGCCGATCGCGGCAGCCCTGAACATCCGGCATGACGATCGGCTCTATGGCCGCTACTGGGGTTGCACGGAATTCGTGCCCGACCTGCACTTCGAGACCTGTTACTCACAGGGCATCGAATACTGTATCGCCCACGGCCTACGTGTGTTCGAGGGCGGTGCCCAGGGCGAGCACAAGCTTGCGCGCGGCATGCTGCCGACTCGTACGTGGTCGGCTCACTGGGTGGAAGACCCCGTGTTCGGCCCTGCCATTACCGACTTCCTGCATCGAGAGTCTGCGCTCATTGACGCCTACCTGGCGGAACTTGCGGCACACAGCCCTTTTAGAGAGGCAGAGTCCGGCGAGCCGCCTCGGCGCGCCATGGCATAAGGCCGTTTATTTCCGGTTCTTGTCTGAATCGCCAGGCGGCACGCCGAATGGAAACACGTTGAACATGCCGCGGGTCTGGTCCTGCATCTGTTCCTGCATCTGCACGAACAAATTCTTGCTCTGATCAATGTAGCTGTTCATCATGTTCTGCAGGACCGGTGTCTGAACGTTCATGAATTGCGTCCAGGCCTCAGGGCCGAAATGTTGGCCGTATAGCCCCTTGGACTGTTCGGCCATGCGGTCCTGTATTTCGATGAACGCCTGAATGTTTTTCTCGAGGTAGGCGCCCATGACACCCTGCATGGCGTGGCCGTAGAAGCGGATGATCTGCGACAGCGCGTCGGCTGAAAACATGGGGATGCCGCCGCTTTCCTCTTCCAGGATGATCTGCAGCAGAATGCTGCGGGTCAGGTCTTCGCCGGACTTGGCATCGACCACATGAAAAGATTCGTTGTCCAGTACCAGCTGCTTTACATCGGCAAGGGTGATGTAGGCACTGGTTCGGGTGTCATAAAGGCGGCGGTTCGGATATTTCTTGATCAGGCGTGCAGCGGATGTGGTTTGGGATTGCGTCATAACTGAAGCCGAAACGTTGAGCAGAATCTGCCCCGCAACAGGCGGGGCGTTGGCGCCGGGGACGCGCCGTTCAGCCCATGTGCAGACCCCCGTTCAGAGAGAAGTCTGCCCCGGTGGAGAAGCCGGCTTCGTCGGAAGCCAGCCAGCAAATGATGGAGGCAATTTCTTCGGGTGTTCCCAGGCGTTTTACCGGAATGGTCGCCACGATCTTTTCAAGGACGTCAGGCCGCATGGCCTTGACCATGTCGGTACCGATATAGCCGGGCGAAACAGTATTGACAGTCACGCCTTTGCTGGCGACTTCCTGGGCCAGAGCCATGGTGAAGCCGTGGATGCCGGCCTTCGCCGTGGAATAGTTGGTCTGCCCGAACTGGCCTTTCTGACCATTCACGGAACTGATGTTGATGATCCGGCCCCAGCCCCTTTCCATCATGCCTTCGATGACTTGTTTCGTGACGTTGAACAGGCTGTTCAGGTTGGTATCCATCACGGCTCGCCAGTCGTCAAGACTCATTTTCCGGAACAGCCCGTCACGCGTGATGCCGGCGTTATTGACGAGTACGTCGACCGGGCCGATTTCCTGAGCCACTTTCCGAAAGGCTTCTTCGGTGGAGTTCCAGTCAGCCACGTTGCCCACGGACGCGTGGAACTGGAAGCCCTTGGCGGCTTGCTCGTCCAGCCATGCCTGGTAATTGCGGCTCGGGCCGCAGCCTGCCACCACCGTAAATCCCTTCTGAGCGAGACCTTGGCAGATCGACGTTCCGATTCCGCCCATCCCACCCGTCACATATGCGATTTTCCCTTTCATTTGGCGGTCTCCCATTCCATTCAGATAATCCGCGAGCGTGGCATGTGTGCCGGCCGCCTGCTATAGGGCTCTTTCCCTAACATAGGATCCGGGTGCGTCTTCGATGGGTCTGTGGCGGGCGTCTCCGAGACGGGCCGGCGCCTTGCGCCGGGCTCCCGCATGCGTCTCAAGCCATTGGGCCCAGTCCGGCCACCAGCTGCCCGGCAGCTCTTCAGCAGTCTCGAGCCACTCAGTGGCCGGCGCAGCCGCCTCGCCCGCCGCGATGTTGTCTGCGGTCCAGTGACTGCGGCGGTTCTTGGCGGGCGGATTGATGACTCCAGCGATGTGCCCGGACGCACCCAGCACGAAGCGACGCTCGCCGCTCAGCAGGCCGCAGGACGCGTAAGCCGACTGCCAGGGCACGATGTGGTCTTCGCGCGACGCATAGACATAGGCAGGCATGTCGAGCGTGCGCAGGTCGATGGCATGGCCGCCGACTTGCACGCCGCCCGGCTGTGCGAGCTTGTTCTCGAGGTAGGTGTTACGCAAATACCAGGCGAAGAATGGACCGGGCAGATTCGTGCCGTCGGCATTCCAGAACAGCAGATCGAAGGCCGGCGGCGTGCGGCCCTTCAGATAATTGTCTACCACGTAGTTCCAGACAAGCTCGCCCGGGCGCAGGAACGAGAACGTGGTGGCGAGTTCGCGGGCCGACATCAGCCCGCCGCTTGCCATCTGGCGTTCACGCATGCTGACATGCAGTTCGTCGATAAAGACGTTCAGCACGCCGGTGTCGGAGAAATCGAGCAAGGTCGTCAGCAGCGTGAGCGAGGCCACGGGCTGCTCGCCGCGCGCCTGCGCAAGCGCGATGGCGGAAGCCAGCAAAGTGCCGCCCACGCAGAAGCCTAGCGCATTGACCTGCTCTTGCCGTGTGATGGACCTCGCGACGCCAATGGCCTGCAACACCCCCTCTTCGAGATAGTCTTCCCAGCCGGCCTTGTCGATGCCGTCGGTATCGTTGGGCAGCGGGTTGCGCCAGGACACCAGAAACACCGTATGCCCCTGCTCCACTGCATGGCGCACGAAGGAGTTCTCTGGTTGAAGATCGAGGATGTAGTACTTGTTGATGCAGGGCGGCACGATGACCAGCGGCCGCGCAAAGACCTGAGGGGTCTGAGGCGCGTACTGGATGAGCTGCATGTAGGCGTTCTGATAGACCACCGCGCCGGGCGTCACGGCGATATTACGGCCGAGTTCAAAGCCCGTTTCATCGGTCTGGCTCATGCGCCCCTTGCCGATATCCTGCAGCAGGTTGGCCATGCCCTTCGCAAGCGATTGACCCGAGGTTTCGAGCACCAGCCGCTGCACTTCGGGATTGGTGATCAGGAAATTTGAAGGGGCCGTGGCTTCCAGCCACTGCATTACGGAGAAGCGCAGGCGATTGCGGGTGGCTTCCGATGTCTGGGCGGCGTCGACCATACGGTTCATCATGCGACCCGACAGCACCCACAGATGCGCGTTCATCAACGCAAGCGGGTTCTGCCGCCAGGCGTCGCCCTGGAAGCGACGATCAGACGGTACCGGCAAGGTGCCAATCTGCGCCTGTTGAAGGATCTCGGCGTACTCGCGAAGAAAGTCGCGCTGGATCTGCGCGAGTTCTTGAGGCGCCACGTTGATGGGAACAGGCCACGAAGGGTTAAACGAAGCGCTCACGATTGTTACATCCAGTGAGATGAGGGGTCGACTCTATGGTGGCGGCCAACATCACACGTGTCAATCAGGGTAAGTCGGGACCGCAAATCAGGCGCTCCGGGAGGCGGGGCAATCAGGCTGCAGCCACGCGATGGTCGCCATCCTGCCCGTGACGGGAGATCGGCGATAGGAATACAGCCGGCTAGCCTGTTCGAATGTGCAAGAGTCGTTGCGCTCGACGTCGGCGATGCCGAGTTGCGCGAGTCGGTGTGCCACGAGCCCTGCGAGATCGGCTTGCCATTTGCCGGCTTGGCGACCCATCGAAAAATGTACTGAAGCGGAGGGGTCGGGCTGCACGAACGCGCGGTGCACATCTTCTCCGACTTCGAAGTTCGCAGGACCGATGCAGGGACCTATCCAGGCACGCCAGCCGCGTGCATCACGGCAACGCGCGTTCAACGCCACCATGAGCGAGTCCAGCACGCCTGCCGCCAGCCCCCGCCAGCCGGCATGAGCGACACCGACAGCCTTGCCGTCAAGGTCGGCAATTACAACCGGTGCGCAGTCGGCCGTCAGAATCGCCAGTACACGCCCGGGCGTCGTGGTGACCGAAGCGTCCGCCACAGGCGGTGATGAGGCGGAGGCCGGCACGGCGTCAGCGTCGACGATCTCGATGCCGTGCACCTGCTTGAGCCACAACGGTTCGGAAGGCAGGCTCTGGGCCAGCAACCGCCGATTTTCGGCGACATCTTGCGGATCGTCTTGCGTATTCAGGCCGAGATTGAGCGAGGCCCAGGGCCCCTTGCTTACCCCGCCATCGCGTGTGGTGCAGCCATAGCGCACCCCCTTCCAGGGCGTACCCACAATAGGTGCGAGCGCGCTCGGCGATCTCATGATTCCATCCATACGATGCCTTCCGCTACTTCGATGATGTCGGTCGGCAACGGGGCCTCGAAGGACACCGTGCTGTCGGTAGCCGGATCTTCGAACGAAAGAACTCGGGCGTGCAGCATCTGCCGTTGGGCACCGGCGATCGCCCGGCCTCCGTACAGTTCGTCGCCCAGCAACGGATGCCCCGTATGAGCGAGGTGAACGCGTATCTGATGCGTACGGCCCGTTTCGAGGCGACACGCCACCTGAGTGACCGGATGGCCGTCGGCGGCCGCGCCGTGGCGCAAGCTTCGATAATGCGTGATGGCAGGCTTTGGGGCGATGGGCCGCTCCACCGACATGCGGACCGGCACGGCGGGGTCGCGCCCGATTGGCCGGTCGACGGTGCCCTGGCCCTGTAAAGTGCCATGCGCAAGAGCGAGATATTCGCGATGTACGCTACGGGCCTGGAGCTGCCGCACCAGATGAGTCTGCGCCGTTTCCGTGCGCGCGACCACCATGATGCCCGATGTGTCCTTGTCCAGCCGGTGCACAATGCCCGCCCGGGGCACACGCGCCAGTTCGGGATAGCGGTGCAGCAGCCCGTTCAGCAAGGTGCCGCTCCAGTTCCCGGCCCCCGGGTGCGTAACCAGGCCCGCGGGTTTGTCGACGACCACCCATTCTGTGGATTCGGCAATGATGCCGAAATCGATCGGTTCGGGTGAAAACGCCAGATCTTCGGGGGCCGGCTGCGGATGCACGGTGATGATGTCGCCCGGGCCGGTCTTCTGGCGCAAGCGAGCCACCTGGCCGTTGAGCAGCACATGCCCTTCTTCGATCCAGCCTTGCAGCCGGCTGCGGCTATGTTCGGGCATGAGCCCGGCAAGCGCCTTGTCGAGCCGGTCGGTCACGGCTGTGACACCCAGGCGGAATTCCATCAATTCTTCGGCATCCGGGCTGTCGCCCTGATGGGGCCCGGCCCCGCGCTCGGGTTCGTGGTCATGCATGGTGTTCGATCATATAATTGTCCGGCTATGCTAACACCAAGGATGCTCACGTGACACCGATTCACTCCACGGCCCTGCGTCGGCTTCGCCATGCGACCGTCATGCTATGCATGGCAGTTTTTGTGGCCGGCTGCGGCACCATGCAGCCCGAAAAAGATCCCACCGCAGGGTGGAGCGCCGAACGCCTGTACCGGGACGCTCGCGAGTCCATGAGCGCGGGCAGCTGGAACGACGCCCGGAGCCGGCTCGAGACCATCGAGGCTCGATATCCTTTCGGCGCCTATGCTCAACAGGCCTTGATCGACCAGGCTTACGTCAACTGGAAAGACGACGAGCCCGAACAGGCCCTGGCGGCAATCGACCGATTCGAACAGCAGTATCCGAACCACCCGGGCAGCGACTACATGCTGTACCTGAAGGGTCTCATCACCTTCACACCGCCCAGCGCGCCTTTCAGCCGATGGACGGGTCAGGATCCGGCCGAACGTGATCCCAAGGGTTTGCGTGAATCGTACGAGGCATTCAACCAATTGCTGACCCGTTACCCGGACAGTCGCTACGCCCCGGACGCGCGCAAACGCCTGACCTGGCTGGTGGACACCATTGCCCGCAATGAAGTCTACGTGGCGGAGTACTACTACCGGCGTGGCGCCTACGTGGCGGCAGCCAATCGCGCGCAGACGGTGATCACCGACTTCCAGGGCGTGCCGTCGGCCGAAAAGGCGCTATACATCATGTATATGTCATATGACAAGCTGGGGCTGGAAGAACTGCGCGATGACGCCAAGCGCGTGCTCGATCACAACTATCCCAACAGCAAGTACTACGAGCAGGGGTTGGACGAACCCCAGAACTACTGGAACCCGCTGAACTGGTTCTGAGTGTAGCCCTGGGGCCAATGGCCCTCAGGCAACTGCTACATCCGGCCGGCCCTGCGGGGCCGGTTTCTTTTGCAGGAAGCGCCGCGCCTGCTCGACATCGCGGGTACGGGTGAACGGAGGAAGCCCTCGCCATAGCAGGCGGCCATAGCGCTTCTCGACCATGCGCGCATCGGCCACCAGCAAGACACCCCAGTCGCCTTCGCTTCGGATCAACCGGCCGGCGCCCTGCTTCAGTGCGATTGCGGCTTCGGGCAACTGATATTCCATGAAGGGGTTGCCGCCGCGCTCGCGGCAGGCCCGCAGCCGGGCCTCGAGTACCGGATCGTCAGGCGGAGCGAACGGAAGCTTGTCGATGGCCACGAGGGTGAGTGCATCACCCGGCACGTCGATGCCTTCCCAGAAGCTCGCGCTACCGACCAGCACGCCGTTACGCGACTCCGCGAAACGCTCCAGCAGCAGACGACGCGACATATCGCCCTGCTTGAACAGCGGCCGGTCGATACCGTTGTCTTCGAAGTGACCTTCTAGGAGTTCCGCCAGGTGGTCCACCGACCGCAAGGTCGTGCACAGGACCAGCACACCGCCGGGGCAATCTTCGATAAGCGGCACCAGCATCTCGGCAAAGCGCGGGTTGAAATCCCGCGAGTGTGTTTCGGGAAGGCCTGACGGTACACACAGGAGCGCCTGATTGGCGTAATCGAAGGGAGACTCCCAGCGCGCGGTCTGTGCTTCCCATAGCCCCAGCTGACGGGTGAAGTGACCGAAATCCCCGTACACCGAGAGCGTGGCCGATACGAGCACCCAGGCCTGGTCCTTCGGACGATAGCGGGAGAAGATCTTGGCCACCGACAGGGGCGCGCTATGCAGCCTCATGTGGTGATTGCCATGCTCGATCCAGCGTACGGCCTCGCCCGTTTCGGCACGGCTGTCGGCCAGAGCGTCGTGCCCGTTGCGATCCGGTTGACTCCATTGGTACAGGCGGGCCCGGAGGTCGAGCGCACTTCGTGAGGCCGTTGCGAGATCGGGGTGCTTTTCCGCCACGATACCCAGCAGGGCGACGGCACGGTCCAGGGCATCCAGCAGACCAGCCAACGCCGCATCGAACGGCTCGGGGTCCGGGATAGCGTGAAATGTGGCTTTTTGCCCCGGCATGCGCGACACCGCGGCCGAGGCCAGTCGCAGGTCGCGCGTGGCGGTTTCAATGCTGCGTGCCGTTGCCGTCCAGTCGGTGGATTCCCGCGCGTAAGCCAGCCCTGCCGCCTCGATGCTGCGTGAGAGGTCGAGCAACTGGTGCGCGGATACGCTGTCGCCGAGAAAACGTGTGGCGACATCGGGAAGCTGATGGGCTTCGTCAAAGACCACCAGGTCCACGCTTGGCAAAAGATCCGTGATGCCATCTTCGCGCAAGGCCAGGTCGGCCATGAACAGCGAGTGATTCACCACGACGAGGTCCGCTTCCTGCGCCTGACGGCGCGCCTTCATCACGAAGCAGTCCTTCACGAACGGACAGTCCTGCCCCAGGCAGTTCTCCCGGGTGGACGTCACACGGCCCCAGATCTCCGCCTCTTCGGGCACCTCGGCCAGATCACTGCGGTCGCCGGAGCGGCTGCGGTCCGCAAACACCTTGATGGCTCGCAGCTGCGAGACTTCCGTACGCGAACGCAGGCCCCGATCATCCTGCTGCAGGCGTTCCAGATGATAGTGGCAAACGTAGTTGCCCCGGCCCTTGAGCAACGCCACGGTGATGGGTAGGGCCAGTGCCTTGCGCAGCCGCGGCAGATCGCGGCGAAAGAGCTGATCCTGCAGATTGCGGGTCCCCGTTGACACCAGCACCTTGACCCCGCTGAGGACGGCGGGAACCAGGTCGGCCCAGGTCTTTCCGGTGCCGGTGCCGGCCTCG
>JAJUGH010000007.1 GCA_029268265.1 Alcaligenaceae bacterium
CAGTAGAGCGGGACGCGGCCCCGGAGCGTGTCGGGCGCCCCTCCAGTTCAGCCGCAGTATCGGCTCACCCTTGGGGCTATGCAGTACCACGCCCGTCGCCTGGATCGGGACAATATCGTTTTCGACGGCAAATGAAGCCACAGAGCCGCAAGCCACGCCCTGCCCCATGCGAGCGAGCCAGTGACCCGCCTGCTCCGGCGTTGCCGCAGCCTTCAGTACGGCCGCAGGACCAAAGACAAACCGGGCCGCCAGCAGATACGCCACCGACACGGAGCGCAACGCGACTCTGTGCAGAACCTCGGATTGGGCCCAGGCTCCGAGTCCGACACCCCCGTATTCCGTGGGAACCGCCATGGCTTCGAAGCGGTGTTCGGCCAGGAACCGCCACAGCTGTTCCGTGGGCAAGGCTTCTCCCTCGGCGGCAGACTGCTCGATCAGCTGGCACAGCGCAGCGACCGGTCCGTCAATGAATTCCTTCTCGCGGGTCGAAAACGCCACCGGCCGCACGTATGTCAGCGCGGCCCAATCGGGCTTTCCGGAAAGCAGCTGCGCTTCCCACCACACATCGCCCGCCGACAGCACCCGCCGCTGGAACACGTTGAAGGGTGAGACGCCATTGCGCGCCCACCGATACAGAGGCTCCGTCAGGGTGCGACGACGCCAAGCGCTCCAGTCCATGCCATCCGCTCCGCGAAACAAACTTGTGACATTATTATGGCTTATGCTGAACACCCTCTGGCTTGCCTTCTTCGTCGTCTCAGCCCTGGCCGCGGTCTTCCAGTGGCTGGTGTTGCATGATGCCGACGTTTTCTCCCGAATGGTCGCTGCCCTGTTTGAAATGGCGGGGCTCTCGGTCGAGATCATGATCCTGCTGTTCGGCACCCTGACGCTGTGGATGGGTTTTCTGCGCATTGCCGAGGCGGCCGGTCTGGTGCAGGGCCTGGCCCGCCTGCTGGCCCCGCTTTTCCATCGGCTCATGCCCGGCGTACCGCCCGGTCACCCCGCGCTGGGCCTGATCACGATGAACTTTGCCGCCAACGGGCTGGGGCTGGATAACGCTGCCACCCCCATCGGCCTGCGTGCCATGCATGCCTTGCAGACGCTGAACCCCGACCCGAAGACGGCCACCAACGCACAAATCCTGTTTCTGGTGCTGAACGCTTCGTCGCTCACGTTATTGCCGGTCACCATCTTCATGTACCGGGCGCAACAGGGGGCGGCGGAGCCCGCCATGGTCTTCCTGCCGATCTTGCTGGCTACCGGTGCGTCCACACTCGCCGCGCTCCTGTCGGTGGCCGTCATGCAACGACTGCGGCTGCACGATCCGGTGGTGCTGCTGTGGCTCGCCGGAGCCGCACTGCTGATCGGCGGGCTCATGGCTCTGCTGGCCGGCATGGGTTCCGCTGCCATCAGCGCCGCCTCGAGCCTGCTGGGCAACCTGGTGCTGATAAGCATCATCGTGCTGTTTCTGGTGTGCGGGGCGATAAAGAAGGTACCGGTGTACGAGTCCTTCGTCGAAGGCGCGAAAGACGGCTTCGACGTGTCGAAGAGCCTGCTGCCCTATCTGGTGGCCATGCTCTGTGCGGTGGGCGTGCTGCGCGCGTCCGGCGTGCTCGACATGATACTGACCGGTGTCCGCGAGACCGTGCTTTGGATGGGGCTCGATGCGCGCTTCGTCGACGCATTACCCACCGCGCTGGTGAAACCCTTTTCCGGTAGCGCGGCGCGGGCGATGCTCATCGAAACGATGCAGCACTTTGGCGTGGACAGCTTCCCGGCGCTGGTCGCGGCTACCGTGCAGGGCAGCACGGAAACCACCTTCTACGTGGTGGCGGTGTACTTTGGGGCGGTGGGCATCCAGCGCGTCAGGCATACGATAGGCTGCGCGCTGCTGGCCGATCTGGCCGGGGTGGTGGCGGCGATAGCGGTCTGCTACTGGTTCTTCACTTGAGGCGGCCGGCCGCCACGAGCTGATCTGCCATGGCCATGAACTGAGCCGGGCTCACGACCTCGGCGCGGTCGGTCGGGGCCACCCCAAGCGCATTCCAGTCGATATCCGCGGCCCAATCGGCAAGCGTGCGCCTGAGCATCTTGCGCCGCTGCGCAAACGCCTTCGTCACCAGGGTCGCACACGCCTGCTCACTGCGTGGCCGCTGCCGGTCGGGCGGCAACGGAATCATCCGTACCACCGAAGACACCACCTTGGGCGGCGGATCGAATGCTTCCGGCCCGACATCGAACAGCTTCTCCATCCGGTAACGCAACTGCAGCATGACCGACAGCCGGCCATAATCCGCGGCACCAGGCTGGGCCACCATGCGGTCGACAACTTCACGCTGGAGCATGAAATGCTGGTCCTGGATCGCGTCAGCAAACTCGGCCAGGTGGAACAGAAGCGGACTGGAAATGTTGTAGGGCAGATTGCCCACCACACGCAGTGAAGCACCCAGCGAGCCGAAATCGACCGTCAGCGCGTCGGCCTCGACGATGCTGAGGCGCTCGGCGGGCCAGTTGGCCCGAAGGCGCCGGGCGAGATCGCGGTCAAGCTCCACCACCGTGAGTTGCTTGAGCGACTCAAGAAGCGGCGCGGTCAGCGCGGAGAGGCCGGGCCCGATCTCGACCATGACATCATCCACCTGGGGACCGATCGATCGGACGATCTGCTCGATGACCGCCTCATCGACCAGGAAATGCTGGCCGAAACGCTTGCGCGCCTGATGGGCCATACTCAACGCCGTCCGGAGCTGCGATTGGACTCGGGATCGAGCCGATTCTCGACATACGCCTGCCCGTACAACTCATTGATCCACTGGTCGACCGCAGGTTCGATTCGGCGCTGGAACAGAATCTGACGCGCCTGCATGCGCTTGAATTCCTCGCCCATGTCCTCATTGCGGCGCTCGAGCACTTCGATGATGTGCCAGCCAAACGGTGATTTGATGGGTTCGCTCACCTCACCCGGCTGCAGCGTGTTCATGGCCTGCTCGAATGCCGGCACCGTCTCGCCGGGCGACAGCCAGCCCAGGTCCCCGCCTTGCGGCGCCGTCGCATCATCGGAGTGGCGGCGCGCGAGCTCCTCGAAGGACTCGCCGTTCACGATCCGATCGCGCAGCTGCTGCAGGCGCTGTTGAGCCTGCTCATCCGAGGTGACCTGATTGGTGCGTACCAAAATATGACGGGCCCGGGTCTGTGTGACGATCATCGGCCCCTGCTGCGAAGGCACCTGTCCGGTCGGGTTCATGGAGACATCCGGTGCGGCAGCGCGCTGAGGCGCCTGCTGCGGCTCGCCCAAGGTCAGTACCTTCAGGATATGGAAGCCCTGGCCGCTGCGGAACACCCGCGACACATCGCCGACGCCCAGGCCGCGCGTGGCCTCCAGGAACAGATCGGGCCATCCTTCCACAGGCCGCACGCCCAGCACACCACCTTCGAGCGCCTGGGGACCATCCGACTCCGCTGCAGCAAGCCCCGCGAAATCGGCACCGGCCTTCAGCTTGGCCAGGAGTGCTTCCGCACGGGCTTGCAGCTGGTTCACTTCACCCGATGAAGCCGATTCGGGAACCGACACCAGGATCTGTGCGAGGCCAAGCACGCGAGGCTCGGCCTGCGCGGCGGGTGCGGGGGCCGGCGCAGGCTGCTGGCCTGCCTGTTGCGCAGGCGCCATGGGCAGCCGCCCGCCGTGATTACGCAGGAAGGCGTCTACTTCCGCGTCGGTGATATTGATGGTGGAGTCGACCTGACGCTGACGCAGGAGATCAAAGCGCACCTCCTTACGCAGATCCTCGAGGTACCGTTCCCAGCTCAGACCGGTTTCACCCACCGCGGTGCGAAGCTGATCAACGGAAATCTGATTCCGCTGGGCAATGGTCTCGACGGCTCGTTGCACCTGAGCGTCGGACACGCGAATACCCAGACGCTCGGCTTCCTGGTTCTGCAGTTCTTCCACGATCATGCGTTGCAGCACCTGCCGCTGCATGATGCTGCGTTCGGGAACGGGAATGTTCTGCGCACGAAGGTTGCGTTCGGCCTCGGCCACTTCCGCATTGACCTGTTTCAGCGTGATGACCTGGCGGTTCACCACGGCTGCGATCCCATCAACGAACTGCTGCGACGATCCGCCGCCCGCCGTAGAGGATGGCGCCGCAGCGCCGGCCTGGGCCGCAAGGCCGGTGGACGTGGCGCTGGTGCCCAGCATCAGGACCAGCATGGCGGCCAACCGGCGCCCGGCGTGCATACTGCGCATTATTGATACCTCTCGAAGACGGTTTTCTCTGGTATGGGAGGATTGATGGTCTGATAGCCGGCAATACGCTCGCTGATCAGGCTCATCGGGTCGGAACCGATAGCGCCCAGGCCAGCCAGCTCCAGCTGGAAGAAGACGGCGGTATTCACGTCATCGCGAGCGACGGCATAGCGCTGCAGCACAACGCGTGCGGACCAGCAGCAATCGCCCTTGTATTCCAACCCCAGAATGGATTGCGTGCTACGGCTTTCCTGGATGGAATAATCATAACGCCCCAGGGCATACCAGCGATTGGTAATGGGCCACTGCCCGGCAATCGTGGCCTGCTCGCGTCCGCGGTCATTCTCTTCGTCAAGAATCTCGAACGTGGGGTCGTAGACTTGCCGAGGATCTCGCTGGTAGCGATACCAGGCCGACACACTGGCCAGCCGTTTTGGCTCCCAGCGAAGGCCGGCAGACATGCGGTTGCGGTCGCGCGATTCCGGATTGAATTGGGCATCGAAACGCACGCTGAGTTTATCGGTCAGCGCGGCATTCGCCCCCACCAGATAATCCGACTTGGTGCGCGTACGCACCTGCA
Source organism: Alcaligenaceae bacterium (assembly GCA_029268265.1). Lineage (GTDB taxonomy): Bacteria > Pseudomonadota > Gammaproteobacteria > Burkholderiales > Burkholderiaceae_B > Yanghanlia. The sequence goes on from JAJUGH010000007.1 coordinate 4,824, forward strand.
TGTCATTTTCGCTATAGAGCATTACACGCTGATCGTCGAAGTGGATACGCTGAGCCACCGAAAGCGCCAGCCGTTCGAACCCTGTATCGGCATCCAGCCATCGGGAGGTGAGCCCGATGGTGACCTGATTGGCGTTGGCGATACGGTCCCAACCGCCACTGAAAATGTTTTCATCAAACGCCTGGCTGAAGCTGAAATCCGCGTACGAGGTGTCGAAGATGGGGAGCTCCGACTGGTCACGATACGGCACGTAAAGGTAGTAGACCCGTGGCTCCAGAGTCTGGATGGCGGCGTTGCCGAACAGGGAGGCATCTCGCTCGAACGTCATGCCGGAATCCACAGACAGAATAGGCAGCGCACGGGAGGCGGAGGTGGCGCGATCCCGGTATTGCGGGATTGCCGCCGAAGGATAGTTGATTTCATCCCAATCGGTGTTGTACTGGCTCAGGTGGATGCCAGCCTTGGGAGTCACATACCATCCCGCTTGAACGATGGGGTAAGCCACGCTGGTGTAGGAACTGAGGCGCGTGCCATTCGGGCTAACTCGCCGGGTGCGCCAATCATCGAACTGCGACAACGTGCCCGAGTAAAACGGCATCCTGAAACGCGTGGCATAGTTTTCGGAAACCACGTCGAAGCCGCCCCAGTCATACCGCGCCGCTCGCACGTAGAGCTCGGGCAACTTGTCATATTGGGGACGCAGGTAGCCCGCCGACTCATCCTGCAGCGTCTGATACTTCTCCGCCGACAGCCTGGCCGACACATAAGGCGACCCCGACCACGAGAGGCTTGCCCTGCTGGGCAGCCAGGTGGTCGTGGCCTCGTTGAGCCCGAACGACGAAAAATCCCTGAAGTAATCATCGTCCGACACCCGGCGGATGTCGAAGTTCGCACGGAAGCCGGCACCCAGGGCGTGGCTGTGCTGCCATCCGTAAGACCAGCGATCACGGTCCGCTTCGCGGTCATTATTCAGGTAGGTGCCCACCATCGTGCCGGAGTATCCCCGCCCCAGGTAGCGGAACTCACTGCCCAGCTGCACGCCGCGCTTGGCCATGATGCGCGGGGTGAGCGTCAGGTCGTAATTGGGCGCCAGATTGAAGTAGTACGGAATGGAGAATTCCATACCGCCGGCGGTCGACGTACCGTAGGTGGGCAGCAGGAAACCCGACTTGCGCTCCTTGCGGATCGGAAAGCTCAGCCACGGCGAATAGAGAATCGGCACATCCTTGAAGAACAGTGTCCCGTGGCGGGCGATACCTTCGTTTTCATCGAAATGAAGGTCGACCTGCCGCGATTTGATGTACCAAGAGGGCTCCGGACATGGACAGCCCGAATACGTGACTCGGTTCAACCGCATGTGGTTGTGGCTGAAGATGTCGGCACGTTCGGCACGACCGGCCCCGCCAGAGGCCCCCAGCCAGAAATCCGGATCCGTCATCTCGCCGGTTTCGCTGTCGACGTTGTAGTCGAAAGCGGGCGACTTCACGATGCTGGCCTCGCGCATGATCAGGCCGTTACCCCGCACGCGCACCTGACCCGTGGGCCGATGGTATTCAATGCGATCGCCCTTCACCACCGAATCGATACGCCGTACCTCGGCGTTGCCGGTCAGGATGACCTGCTCGTCTTCGCCCGTATGGATATCGTCCGCGATGAGGAAGGCCGACATCTGGTCTTCATCGAGAACGTGGGTCCTGAGCTTTGAAGAAATTTCGAGATCGGTGGCGGCGCGCACGCGCAGCGCCTCTGACTCAGGCGGCGCTGCCATGGCCGCCTGCCCGCAGCCATATGCGAATAGTAAGGACCACCAGACCGAACGCACGAGTGTTTCGCCCCTAAAAAACCGATTATATTTTGGCACTGCAGCCGATCCATTGCGAAAGGCGACCCGGTATTATAGTGAGAGAATGCCGCAATCCATGGAATCCCAAGCCTTCCCCCAGGCCGACACCCGCCTGGCCTCCCTTCAATCCTGGCTGTCGACGCTGCCCGCCGAATTGGGTGCCGACGCCTCTACGCTGCGCACTGCGTCCAGCGACGCAAGCTTCAGGCGATATTTCCGCATCGACATCCGCGGGGGCACTGCCATCATCATGGACGCGCCGCCGAGCCATGAAGATTGCGGGCCGTTCCTGCACGTCGGGCGCCGCCTGCAGGAAGCGGGCCTGACCGTACCGCGCATCCTGGCCGAGGACCTGGAACAAGGCTTCCTGCTGTTGTCCGATCTCGGTACGCACACGTATCTACAGCGTCTGCGCGAAGGCATCGACGACGCCGCTCTGCAGCGGCTGTATCGCCCCGCGTTGCAGGAACTGGTGCGCATGCAGCAGGCGCGTGCCGATGACCTGCCCGCCTACGATGTCGACCGTCTGGGGCAGGAGCTGACGGTTTTCAACGAATGGTATGTGGAAAAACACTGCCAGGCGACGCTGTCTCCATCCGACGCTGCGGCGCTGGCCCAGGTTTTTGCCACGCTCACGGCCGACAATGCCTCGCAACCGACCGTGCTGGTGCATCGCGACTACCATTCGCCCAACCTGATGCTGCCGCAGGCCGACGGCGACCAACCGGGCGTCATTGATTTCCAGGACGCCGTGGCGGGTCCAATCACTTACGACATCGCCTCACTGGTGACTGATGCGCGCCATACCTGGGAAGAAGAGCAGCAGCTCGACTGGTCGATCCGGTATTGGGAAGCGGCAAGGGCCGCCGGTTTACCCGTTGGGGACGACTTCGCCGCCTTCCATCGCGCGTACGAATGGATGAGCCTGCAGCGCAATCTGCGCATCCTGGGCGTTTTCGTCCGGCTTTCGCTGCGCGACGGCAAGCACCACTATCTCGATCACCTGCCCAGAGTCCAGGGTTATGTCCGCCAGGTGGCGGTTCGCTACGGCGCCTTCAAGCCGCTGATGCGCATACTGGATCGCCTGGAAGGCGTGGAGCCCTCCCCGTTGCTGTATCCCCGATGAAAGCCATGATCCTGGCCGCCGGCCGCGGCGAGCGCATGCGGCCGCTGACCGACCACACGCCCAAACCGCTGCTGGAGGCGGGGGGCAAGCCGTTGATTGCCTGGCACATTGAACGGCTGGTGGCCGCAGGCTTTCCCGAAATCGTCATCAACTGCGCCTGGCTGGCCGAACGGCTGCAGGCCGCGTTGGGTGATGGCCGGCAATACGGCGCGCGCATCCGGTGGTCAGTCGAGAACCCGGCACTGGAGACGGCGGGCGGTATCGCCCGTGCCCTGCCATTTCTCGGGCCTGCGCCCTTTCTCGTCGTGAACGGTGACGTATGGTGCGACTGGGACTTCAGCCTGGCTCGCGAGAAAGCCGCCGTCATTCAGGAGTCGTCAGCACAAGCTTGGTTGATGCTGGTGGACAATCCTCCACACAACCCGGCCGGCGATTTTGTGGTGGACGGCAACGGCCATGTTCGCGATTCACTCCACGTAAGCCACCAGGATGGCCCTTCCGCCGGCAGCGACGCGCCGGCCCCTACGCTCACGTTCTCAGGCATCGGCGTGTATGAACCTGCGCTTTTCCGCGGAATCACGGGCCAGGAACCAGCGGCCCTTGCGCCCCTTTTGCGCAGGGCTATGCATGCAGACGCGGTACTGGGCGATCACTATCGCGGCCACTGGATGGACATCGGGACGCCCCAGCGCCTGCAACACCTGGACACGCATCTGAGACAGGAAAGGCTGGCCCCGTGAAAGACGCGCTTGTTAAACTGCCAGAGTTTTGCAAGCAATAAAGGAATGAATCAAGCCATGTTTGGATCGTCCAAGCGTCAAGCCTTCCGACCCACGGCTTACGGCAGCTCACGGCGCCGCGGCATTCCGCGGTGGCTCGTCCTGCTGGTAACCGGCATCGTCATCGGAGCGGGCGGTCTGCTGTTCCTGCAGAAAAGCTACGGCCCCACCCGGCTCACGGTGGAGCAGTCCGAGCAACTGCACTACGACCTGAACAGCGCCAACATGGACAAGCAGCGCTTGCAGACGCAGCTGAACCAGCATGCTCAGGAACTGAAGGATGCCAGAGCCCGCATCGAAACCCAGGATGCGGAGCTGGAGCGCCGTCAGGCTGAAATTGACCGCCTCAATTCCGACGTAGCGCTCTTCACAGAGACCGCGCCGGACGATCCGCGCGGAACGTCGCCGGGCATCCGCGCCGTCTCCTTCCGTTATTCCGAAGGGCAACTCGACTACCATATCCTCGTGATGCAGGACGCCGACAAGGCCGAGCCGTTCACGGGTGAAGTCACGCTCACCGCGGCCGGTCGCTATAGCAATGGGCGTAGCGGCAATGTAGAGCTCACGCCCTTCCCGGTTTCACTCGAGCGCTACACGCATCTGCAAGGCACGCTCGAAGTGCCGGAGGGCTTTACGCCCCGCGAAGTCACCATACAGATTCGCGCCGAAGGCTCCGAACGAGTGAGTGCCATGCGCGTGATCCGCGTTCCGCGCTAACCGCAGGAGCACGTTTCAGGCGACATGCTGGAGAAAGTCTCGCAGCCGCTGGGTGGGCGGCTCGTCGAGCAGTTCGGCCGGTAGACCGTCTTCGGCGATGCGGCCGCCATCCATGAACAAGAGGCGGCTGCCCACCCGGCGCGCGAAGTTCATCTCATGCGTCACCACCACCATGGTCATGCCGCCTTCGGCGACATCCTGCATGACCTTCAGAACCTCGTGGCGCAGTTCCGGATCCAGCGCGGAAGTGGGTTCATCAAAAAGCATCAGCCGCGGCTTGATGGCCAACGCACGGGCGATCGCCACGCGCTGCTGCTGCCCTCCGGACAGCTGGCCGGGATAGTGGTCCTTACGCTGCTCCAATCCCACCTTCGCTAATAGCGCCATCGCTTCTTCGCGGGCCTGGCGGCGACTCACTCCCCGTGTGTGAATGGGCCCGAACATGACATTTTCAAGCGCGGTGAGTTGCGGGAAGAGGTTGAACTGCTGAAACACCATGCCCGCTTCCCGCCGGAGCTCACGAACCTGTGCAGGCGTGCCCCGCACGCTCAGGCCGTTCACCACGATGTCGCCTTCCTGGATGGTCTCGAGCACATTGATGCAGCGAAGGAAGGTGGACTTCCCCGAGCCGGACGGCCCGACAACGACCACGACTTCATGGGCGGCAATGTCTAGCGTAATGCGATCAAGGACGACGTTCTCGCCGAACCGTTTCACGACATCCCTGAATTCCACCATGCTCATACGATCTGGGTCCGGTTCTCGATGAACTTCAAGGTCAACGCAATGAAGCCGGTCAGGATCAGATAGATGACCGCGACTGCGCCCCAGATTTCAACGGAACGGAAGTTGGCGGCAATGATCTCCTGGCCCTGGCGCGTGAGCTCGGCCACACCGATCACGATGAACAGCGAAGAATCCTTCAGGCTGATGATGCACTGGTTGCCCATGGCGGGAATCATCCGGCGCAGGGCGACGGGGCCGATGATGTAGGCAAGGATCTTCCAGAACGGCAAGCCCATCGCCTCGCCCGCTTCTTTAAGCCCCTTCGGCACCGACTGCAAGGCGCCGCGCACGATTTCGGCAATATACGCGCCGGAATTGATCATCAGCGTGAAGATCGCCGCCATCACCGCATCAATTCGCCACCCGGCAATTAGCGGCAAGGCGAAATAGATGAACATCACCTGCACCACGATGGGGGTGCCGCGGATCACCAGGATATACAGTTGGGCAAGAAAGGACAGCGCCCGGGGCAGATACGCGGGAAATCGCCACGCGACCGCCAGCAGAATGAGGATCTTGAGCGCCGTCCAGACGTAGTCCGGCACAAAATCCAGATAGGTGTCAGCGAACCACGACGTTAGTTGAAGCACGAGCACGATCACCGCAACGGCGGCGATGGCGATGAGCACCGACCGCCACGAGATGGCGACCCTGACATAGGTCGTGACCACGCCGCTCAGGAAGCCGATCAGGGTGCCCCCGATCAGACCCAGCAACGTGATCTTTATTGTCATCCGGGCGCCTTCCATCAGACTCGGGAAGGCATCCCAGATGGCTGACCATTCGAACGTCACGACGTTAGCGAGGCGACGTAATGGTTACTTGGCCGGCGCGGCTTCGCCGAACCACTTCTTGTAGATGGTCTCGTACTGCCCGTTCTCGCGCAGCGTAGCCAGCGCCTTGTTCACGACCGGAACCAGCTCGCTGTCCTTCGGAAACGCAATGCCGTAGAAGTCGCCGCTTTTCAATGAGCCCACGACCTTGACCTGGCCCTTGCCCGCCGTATTGGCGAAGTACTGGAGATTGGGCGTGTCGTGCACCACCGCATCCACGCGCCCAGTGGCAAGTTCAAGGAAGGCGTTGTCGATATTGGGGAAGAGCTTGAGCTGCGCCTCGGGAACGTTTTCCTTCAGGTAGTCCACCGTGGCAGTGCCGATCTTCACGGCCACCGACTTGCCCTTGAGGTCGGCCGCCGTCTTGATGTCGTCATTATTGGTGCTCACCATGACCGCCAGGCCGCTCTCATAGTACGGATCAGAGAAGTCGATCACTTTCTTGCGATCATCGCGGATGGTGATGCCGGCCAGCGCGACATCGAGATTGCGTGTTTGGAGGCCCGGAATGATGCCGTTGAAGTCCATGGGACGCAGTTCATACTGAAGCCCTGCTTCTTTGGCGATGGCATCCCAGAGGTCGATGTCGAAGCCCGTGTACTTGCCGTCCTGCTTGAACTCGAAAGGCACGAAGGCGGTATCGGTCGCCACGAGGAGCTGCTTGTCCTGTGCCAACGCGGCACCGCTTGAAAGACCAGCCGCCACTACCACACCGGCCGCGGCCAGCCCCTTGAAGAGGTTCTTCAACATGAGTGTCTCCTGTTCTTGCGCGTGAACGGCGCGCTTGTCGTTCTTGATTATGTGCCCTGAGACGGATCAAGGCAATGGAGGGAAACCTCGGGCCGGCGCATGAAGCGCCAGCCGCGGCGGGACCATGGTGCAGTGGTACCGCCGCTATCGCTGCACGCGATCAGAATGCCGGGACGATCGATCCCTTGTACTTTTCCTGAATGAAGTTGCGCACCTCATCGGTCTGGAGCGCCTTCACCAGTTTCTGGATGGCCTCGTTGTCCTTTTTCTCTTCGGTGGTGGCCACCAGGTTGGCGTAGGGCGAGTCCTCGCCTTCAATAAAGAGTGCGTCCTCGACGGGATTCAGGCCGGCTTCAAGGGCGTAGTTGGTGTTGATAAGCGCGATGTCGACGTCGGGCAGCACGCGGGGCAGCGTGGCTGCTTCCAGCTCACGGAAGCGCAGGTTCTTGGGGTTCTCCGCCACATCGCGTGAGGTGGCAAGGATGTTCGAAGGATCCTTCAGCTTGATCAAACCCTGGGCTTGCAACAACAGCAAGGCCCGGGCGCCGTTGGACGGATCGTTCGGCAATGCGACCTGGGCTCCGTCCTTCAGCTCGTCAATACTCTTGATCTTGCTGGAGTAAGCGCCGAAAGGCTCAACGTGGACGAGCCCCACGGACACCAGATTCGTCTTGCGTTCTTCATTGAAGGAGTCGAGATACGGCTTGTGCTGGAAGAAGTTGGCATCCAGCTGACCATCCGACACCTGCATATTGGGCTGTACGTAGTCGGTAAAGACCTTGATGTCGAGCTCCACGCCTTCTTTTTCGAGGGCGGGTTTCACGAATTCCAGGAGTTCAGCATGGGGCACCGGCGTGGCGGCCACGCTCAGCGTTTCGGCGTGGGCGGCCGAGGTTGCGAACAAGGCCGCGAAAGCAAACGCGGCAGCCGGGGCAAGTTTCTTCAACGACATGGTTTTCTCCAGAAGAACCAACTCACTATTTACGATTCAACCGTGCGACGAGGCGATCGCCGAACACTTGAAGCACCTGCACCATGATGACGAGTATCACCACGGTCACGATCATCACATCGGTCTGGTAGCGCTGGTAACCGAAGCGCAAGGCAAGGTCTCCCAACCCGCCGCCACCGATCACGCCCGACATGGCCGAATAACCCACCAGCGCAATCGCCGTCACGATCACTGCCGCCACGATACCGGTCATGGCCTCAGGCAGGAGGGCGAGCAACACCGTTTGACGCGAATTGGCGCCCATTGCCCGACATGCTTCCGATACGCCAGGATCCAGCTCTCGCAATACGTTCTCCACGAGCCTGGCGAAAAACGGCGCCGCACTGGCAACCAGAGGCGGAATGGCCCCCTGCACGCCTAGCGAGGTCCCGGCCAGGACACGGGTCATGGGGATCATCACGATCAGCAGAATGAGGAACGGCACGGAGCGCAAAACATTCACGATGAAGGAGAGCGTCTGGTACACCAGCTGGTTGTGCAACATCTGTTTCGGGCTGGTCAGGAACAGGATGATGCCCAGGGGCAGACCGATGACCACGGTGAACAGGAGCGAGAAGCCCGTCATCAGCAGGGTATCGATCGAGGCCTCGCCAATCAGCATCCAGTCGATGTTGCCGAAATTCATTGATGCAGCTCCTCACACTGGACGCCCGCCGCGCGCAAGACGCCGGGAAGCCGACTGCAGGTGTCAGGTTCGCCCTGAACAGCGACCACCAGTTGGCCGTAAGGCGTGTCCTTTATTCGGCCAACCGAGCCCTGCAGAATGCTCAGATCCACGTTCAGATCACGGCTCACGCGGCTCAGCAGCGGCTGCAATGTCTCGCTGCCTCGGAAACTGAGGCGCAACAGCTTCCCCTCCAGGCCTTGCGCCATGTCGCGCCATCCCTCGGCATCGATGCCGCTTTCCGACAGCAGCGCCTGCGTAACGGCATGCTGCGGATGCAGGAAGACGTCGAGCACATCGCCGCTTTCCACGATGCGGCCCGCCTCGATTACCGCCACACGATCACACACGGATCGAATGACATCCATGCCGTGAGTGATGAGTACGATCGTCAGGCCCAGGCGGCGATTGATGTCGATGAGCAGCCGCAATATGGATTGCGTGGTTTCGGGGTCGAGTGCCGAGGTGGCTTCATCACATAGAAGCAGTCGGGGCTTGCTCGCCAACGCGCGAGCGATACCGACCCGCTGCTGCTGGCCTCCGGATAGCTGGCGGGGGTATTTGTCAGCATGGTCCGACAAGCCCACCAGGGCCAGGACCTCATGCGCGCGCTCCTGCTGCTCACGGCGGCTCATGCCGGCCAGGCGTAACGGAAAACACACGTTCTGCAATACCGTGCGTGAGCGCAGCAGATTGAAGTGCTGGAATACCATTCCGACGGACTGCCGGAACCGTCGCAGCTCAGGTTCGCCGAACGCAGTGATGTCCTGCCCGTCTATGAAGACCTTGCCTTCCGTGGGCCGCTCAAGCAGGTTCAGCATGCGAATCAACGTGCTTTTGCCGGCGCCGGACCGACCGATGATGCCGAAGATTTCACCCTGCTCAATGCGCAGGCTGACGCCGGCGAGCGCGTGGGATACGCGCTCAGGGCTCGCATATGTTTTGCGCAGATTCTCCAGGACGATCAAGGCGGCTCTCTATATTGCTGGCTGCAGGGTGACCGCAGCGAACAGGCAAATTTAACATGGGGTTACGGAGGAAATGCACGAAGCTAACAACTCGCGGTAATAAGCGTAGCCCAACCCGCCGCCTGCCGGTCAGTGCAATTTGAGCCGGGGCTCCGTACGCCGCTGCAGCCGCGACAACACGATGGCCAGCAGTGTGCGCGCCGCCCCCTGGGTAGCCAACTGGTGACGCCGGTACAGAAGCGCGTAGAAGTAGCGGGCCATGCGCCCTTCCAGCGTAACGTCGCGCATGAGGTTACCCATGAGATTTCCCACTGCCGAGTATTCTGCGAGGGACACCAGAGACCCACGATTGCGGAAGCGGAATTGCCCCATTGGCTTGCCGTTCAGATGGGCCGGCAGATTCTCGGCCAGAAAGCGTGCTTGCTGGGCGGCCGCCTGGGCCAGGGGTGGCACGAGCCGATCTCCCGTGTCATCAAGTGGGCACGCCGAGCAATCCCCCATGGCGAACACATCGTCATCCATGGTGGTCTGCAGTGAACGCTTCACCTTCAACTGATTTCGCGAAGTGGTCTCCAGTCCGTCGAGCGAATTCAATAGCGGATCCGCCTCGATGCCCGCCGCCCACACCACCAGGGTGGCCGGAAACGACTCGCCTTCCTGGGTGTGCACCGCATCCTCGGTGACCCGCGACACCGCCACGCCGCACCGGACCTGCACGTCAAGCGCCTCCAATGTCTGCCGGGCATCGTCGCCTACGCGTGGAGGCAACGCCGCCAGCAGACGCGGGGCCCGGTCGAGGACGGAAATCCGTACGAACTGCGGCTGGATGGACCCCAACCCATAATCGGGCAACTGACGTGACGCATACCGGAGTTCGGCAGCGAGCTCCACGCCCGTCGCGCCACCACCTACGATCACGACGTCCAGCGCTTCAGGCCCCGCCGCTGGGTTGGCACCCCTCTCTTCCATACGCGCGTGCGCCTGAAGATACTGGCGCAGAAAATTCCGATGAAAGCGCATGGCTTGCCCGGTGGTGTCGAGAAAGCTGCAATGTTCGCGCACACCCGCGACGCCAAAGTCGGCGCTGCGGCTGCCGATCGCGATGATCAGGGTGTCGTAGCGAATGCGCCGGGCCGGCGCCACGGGGTCGCCGCCTTCGTCCAGCGCCTCGGCCAGCATCACCTCCTTTCGGCTGCGGTCCACCCCGCACAACGTGCCCGGCTGGTATTCAAAGCCGCTCCAGCGGCCTTGTGCCAGGTAGCTGACGTCATTGGCGGAAAGGTCGAGCGATCCGGCGGCAACTTCATGCAGCAACGGCTTCCACACATGGGTGAGGTTCCGATCCACCAGAGTAATCTGGGCGCGGCGAGAACGCCCCAGCCGCTTACCCAGGCGGGTCGCCAGCTCAAGCCCGCCGGCCCCGCCCCCCACAATGACGATACGGTGCGCCATGGAAACTTCCCGAAATGATGGAAAGCTTCCATGCAGCACGTAGCGTGCACGCAGACGGGCAACGCGTCAGTCGGAATCGGTACCGATGTAGTTGCGGGCGAGCCTAACGACCGTAACGCCCGGCCGGAGTTGCCGCAAGGAAGGCATGATCAGCGTGCAGTCGTCATACGGTGCCGTGATGGGCAGACCGTCGGCGCGGCCGATCACATCTCCCTTGTTCGGAATGGTCTCAAGCCCGCGCCAGGGCCGTTCGAAGCTTACGTCCATCGAAGGCGCGACCACGGCATCGGTGACTTCGAGCACACGTTGATCCGGCAATGTGGGCAGCAACCATTCGTCCGGCAAGTCCGATGTATCCACCAAGCCCGACTCACAAAGCACCCGTGCGACCATGTCGCGAGCCACGTCGCAAGACGCGGGGTCGCCATGGAAGCCGCATTCGATCAACAGCGCCAGTGAGTCGGCCGCAGGATCACCAAACCGACCATAGTCGCGCAGGCGCACGCCATCGCGATGGCCGGCGTCGACGATGACGTGCCGGGGCGCGCCAAGGGCGCGGGCCAGCGCAATGTTCCGCGGCAATACACCCGTCAGCAGCAAGGGCTCCCCCGGCTCATGCATCGAATGCAGGTCGAGCAGCCAATCGGCCTGCTCCACCCAGGGCCGAAGCTCGACGGCACGGCGGCGCTCAAGCGTGCTGGCATCGGACAGCCGGTCGGCTTGCCAGACCCGGTTGAGATCCTCGTCGACGAAACGGCTTCGATCATGGTGTTGCGGATCGAAGGCATCGAAGGCATCGAGGTTGCAGAAAGCCAGGATGAGGCGGCCACGTCGTGGTCTCAGGCCCAATGCCAGAAGATCCTTCAACGCCCAGGCACCGCACAACTCATTGCCATGCACCAGCGCCGTAATCATCACCGTGGGCCCGGAGGCCTCTCCCTCGAACAGCCAGACGCCCGGAGTACCCGTGTTGCCCCGTCGCTCTTTGCTCAGATCGGGTTGCGGAACTTCAAATTGCATGCTGCTCCCCGATTACTTTGCGCGCGCGATGCCCGCAAGCTCCACCAGGCCGCGATACTTTTCGCTCTCGGTCTTGTAGAACTGGACCGGGTCAACATCCGGTGCATAGAGCGAGGCGCCACTGGCGGCCAGCTTTTCACGCAAGACATCGGAGCGCAGGGCGTCGGCAAGTGCGCCGCGTATCTTGGCCACCACCTCTTGCGGCATGTCCTTGGGACCATAAAGGCCGAACCACACGTTGATATCAACATCCTCGAATCCGGGCGTCTCCGCCAGCGCGGGGATTTCCGGCGCCACCGGGGAGCGTTGTTTCTCGGTCGTGCCCAGCGCCACAACCTTGCCCGCCTTCACGTGAGGGAGGCCGGATGACATGACAAGCACACCGAAGTTCAGCTGGCCACTCACGAGGTCCGTTACGAGAGGCGCCACCCCGCGGTAGGGCACGTGTTGAGCCTGGGTGCCGGTCGATTCGTTGATCATTTCACCGGCCAGGTGCAAGGTAGTCCCGATACCGGACGAGCCAAAGTTGTAGTCACCCGGAGCACCGGCCTTCAGCCGCTCGATGTACTCGGCGGCGGTCGTCACACCGCTGTCCTTCGACGCCGTGAACAGCATCGGCTGTGCGGCGATCATTCCAATATGGGTGAAGTCGCTCTGGGCGTCGTAGCGCACCGCCTCATTGATCATGCCGGCAATCACCATTTCGTTGGTGGACCCCAGCAGCAAGGTATAGCCATCCGGCGCGGCCCGCACAACGCGCTGGGCGCCGATGGTGCCGCCTGCCCCGCCCTGATTTTCGATGACCACGCTTTGTCCGAGCCGCTCGGCCAGCTGCTCCCCCACCACGCGCGCGGTCAAATCGACGCTGCCGCCGGCAGGATAGCCCACCACGATGGAGATCGGTTTTGTCGGGTAGGACGTGTCGGCATGAGCCAATGACAATGCACCCAGACTACAGGCAAAGACAGCGGCCAGCACGCCGCGCTTGAAGGTTTGCGCCATGATGTAAGACCTCATTTATAGGAATAGTGAGGGAAGCGGGCCCCTGGCGAGTCCTGTAGAAGTCAGGATTCATGTCTCCCTCGCAGGGGGCACAACGACTCAATTCTGCGATTTGGCGCCTGAAGCGATGTGCCGATTCGGCACATCAGTCTGCTTTTTTGATTCCACGGCTCGCGGCGGTGGCCTCCCACACTGCCTCGGCGGTAGGTGACAGCCTTCCGGCAGGCCGGTAGAGCCGCACTTCGAATGCAATCTGTTCGTTGGTGCCGCCCAGTACGGTCAACTGCCCCCTGCGGCAATCGCCTGCAACCATCGACCATGGGAGCCATGCCACGCCCAGTCCATGCAACGCGGCTGCACGGGCGGCATCCAGCGAGTCGCAGCCGATGGCCGGCACCAGCGGATAGGGCATGCTCTCCAGGCGGTCGCCCACGATGCGTGCCATCGCCAGCCCGCCGCGGTAAGAAATAAGTGGAATGGAAGCGCCGGCGGCTTCCAGCCCGTGCCGGGCTCGCCCGCGCGATGCCGCCTGACTCACCGGAACCAGCTTGTCGGTAGCCAGCGTCATGTAACGATAGGCCCCCGGCTCCAGCAATGTGGAAAGCGCCGGGTGCTCGTAACAGCACAGCAGGTCGGCGCGGCCGTCGGCCAGCATGGTAGACATGTCCGCCATCATGCCCGTGGCAATCTCGATGCGTCCATCAGCCGGCAAGACCGGCTTGCGCCCCTTGCGCAATCGGGCGATCCAGTCAGCCACGAGTCCGCCCGCCAGACTGCGCCCTGTGGCGATCCGCAAGCACTCGGCAGCACCGGTGCCGGAATGGGAAATCTGTCGGCGCACCCGCTCCACCTGCTCGACAACCTGGCAGGCCATGCTGAATACCGCTTCGCCCTGTGAGGTCAGACTAATGGGTGAGCGGCTGCGATCCACCAGCGCCGCGCCGGCCCAATCCTCGAGCGCACGGATCCGGCGCCCGAAAGCGGGGTGTGTGACATGGCGGAGTTCGGCGGCACGCACGAAGCTGCCGGCACGAACCAGGGCGATGAAGTCTTCGAAAAGCTTCAGTTGCGACATTCGGGCACTCCCCTACGACTAAAGTCGCCCTGTGCGGTGCAGCACCGACGGCGTACAGTTTCCGGGCATAACTATAGTGGAAGGAGACTTGTTCATGACCACGTCGGACGACAACATCCTGTCGAGCGTCCATCGGCATCCGAAATACCAGCAGCTTCTTAAGCTGCGGAGCCGCACCAGCCTCGCTTTCTTCATCATTACGGCGGTGATCTACGCCGGCTTTATCCTCACACTTGCCTATGATCCCGAGCTGTTTTCCCGACCGGTGGGAGGCATGACGATCAGCGTAGGTGTGATCACCGGCGTGCTGGTGGCCCTGAGCGCCGTGATCCTGATCGCGGCCTACGTCTTCATTTCGAACCGGATCTTCGATCCGCTGATCGACGACATCGTGAGGGACGTATCGTGAACAGGATTCTTGCCACCTCCATACTGTTTCTCGGCAGCATGGGCGTCGCCCATGCCGCACAAGGCCAGGCCAACACCTCGGCCATCGTCATGTTCCTGGTGTTCATCGTCGCCACGATGGGAGTCACCTACTGGGCAGCCGGCCGCACCCGGACGACCTCGGACTTTTACACCGCAGGCGGCGGACTCAGCGGCTTTCAAAATGGGCTTGCCATTGCCGGCGACTACCTTTCTGCAGCATCGTTCCTGGGTATCGCGGGGATGGTGTACGTCAGCGGCTTCGACGGGATGATCTATGCCATCGGCTTTCTGTTCGGCTGGCCGGTCGTCATGTTCCTGATCGCGGAGCGCCTGCGCAACCTGGGGCGCTACAACTTCGCCGACGTGACTTCGTTCCGCTTGTCGCAAACGCCAATGCGCGTGCTGGCATCCAGCGCTTCATTGCTCATCATCGCCCTGTACCTGATCGCGCAGATGGTGGGCGCTGGCAAGCTCATCGTGTTGCTGTTCGGGCTGAACTACAACCTCGCCGTACTCATCGTCGGTTCCCTGATGATGATTTACGTTGCGTTCGGCGGAATGACCGCCACCACGTGGGTGCAGATCATCAAGGCCGTATTGATGTTGGTGGGTGCCACGCTCATGACGGTCCTGGTATTGGCCATGTTCAGCTTCAACCCCGATACGATGCTGGCCGAAGCGGTCGACGTGCATCCTGCCGGTCTGGCACTCATGGCGCCCGGCGCACAGGTGAGCAGCAACCCACTCAATGCGCTGTCGCTGGGCATCGCGCTGGCTTTGGGCACCGCCGGTCTGCCGCACATCCTGATGCGCTTCTTCACCGTGTCGAACGCCAAGGAAGCCCGCAAGTCGGTGATCTATGCCAGTTCCTTCATCGGCTACTTCTACCTGCTGACCTTCATTATCGGGTTCGGCGCCGTAGCACTGCTGGTCCGTCACCCCGAATATTTCGTGACCGGACCCGACGGCAGCTTCGATCTGATGACCGGCCTGATCGGCGGCACCAACATGGTCGCCGTGCACCTGGCCAATGCCGTGGGCGGCAGCCTGCTCCTGGGCTTCCTCGCCGCGGTCACATTCGCCACCATTGTCGCGGTGGTGGCGGGCCTTGCGCTGGCAGGCGCGGCCGCGATCTCGCATGACCTCTACGCCAACGTATTCGCCCGGGGGCGCGCCACCGAACGCGATCAGATGCGCATTTCGCGGCTGTCCACGATCGCCTTGGGCGTGCTGGCCATCGTGCTGGGAATCGTCTTCGAGAACCAGAACGTCGCCTTCATGGTGGGCCTTGCCTTCGCGATCGCGGCAAGCTCGAATTTCCCCGTGCTGGTGCTGTCCATCTCGTGGCGCGGCTGCACGACGCGCGGCGCGACCATTGGCGGCTTCATCGGCCTGGCAACCGCCACCATCTGGGTGCTGCTCAGCCAGACCGTTTGGGTCGACGTGTTCGGCTTCGCCGAGCCCATCACGCCGTTCCCGAACCCGGGCATTCTTTCCGTGCCGCTGGCCTTCGTCTCGATCTGGTTCTTCTCGCTTCTGGATCGCAGCGCGCAGGCCAGGAAGGAGGCCGCAGCCTTTGACGCACTCACCATACGCAGCCAGACCGGTATCGGCGCCACAACCGCCGTCGCCCACTGAGCCAAAGGAGCGTTAGACATGACTCAAGACAATCATCTGATCCCCGTCCCGGCAGATTTCGCCGGACCCGACACCATTACGCGGGAAGCCTACGAGCAACTCTACGCCGAATCGATGCAGGATCCCGAGGGATTCTGGTCGAAGGCGGCAGAGCGCATCGACTGGTACCGGTTTCCGAGCCAGATCGAAGACGTCAGCTTCAATGAAGAAGATTTCCGTATCCGCTGGTACGCGGACGGCGAACTGAACGTGAGCGTCAACTGCCTCGACCGCCATCTCGCCACGCGCGCAGACAAGGTCGCCCTGATCTGGGAGTCCGACGATCCCAACCTCGAGTCCAGGCGCGTCACTTACCGCGAGCTTCATGCGGAAGTCTGCAAACTGGGCAACGCCCTGCGGGAACTCGGCATCCGCAAGGGCGACCGTGTCACCATTTACCTGCCCATGTCGGTGGAAGCCGTGGTGGCCTTGCTAGCCTGCGCTCGCATCGGGGCGGTGCATAACGTGGTCTTCGGCGGCTTCGCGCCGGCGTCCATTGCGGACAGGGTCCAGAACTGTGGCGCCAAGCTCATCATTACCGCCGACGAAGGCAGACGTGCCGGCCGCAGCATCGCACTGAAGGCCAACGTCGACGCAGCACTGGAACGGCCCGGCACCGAATCGGTGGAAAACGTAATCGTGCTGGCCCACACCGGCGCGGACGTCTCCATGCGAGAAGGGCGCGACCACTGGTATCACGATCTGGTCGCGGCCCAGCCGGCGCAGTGCGAACCGGAGCGTATGAATGCGGAAGACCCGCTCTTCATCCTGTATACCTCCGGCAGTACGGGCAAGCCCAAGGGCATGGTCCATACATCGGGCGGCTATCTCGTCTACGCCAGCTACACGCACGAGTGCCTCTTCGATCTGCGCGAGGATGACGTGTTCTGGTGCACCGCCGACATCGGCTGGATCACCGGCCACAGCTACATCGTCTATGGCCCGCTAGCGAACGGTGCCACGTCCCTGGTGTTTGAAGGCGTGCCCAGCTATCCGGATGCATCCCGCTTCTGGCAAGTTGTCGACAAGCATCAGGTCACCATCTTCTACACCGCACCGACCGCCATACGTGCCCTGATGCGGGAAGGCGTTGAACCCGTGAAGCGATGCTCACGCGAATCGCTGCGTCTGCTGGGTACGGTGGGGGAGCCCATCAACCCCGAAGCCTGGCGCTGGTATCACGAGGTCGTCGGCGATGGCCGTTGCCCCATCGTCGATACATGGTGGCAGACGGAGACCGGCGGCTTCATTCTGGCGCCCTTCCCCGCTGCCGGGCCGCAAAAACCCGGGGCCGCGTGCACGCCGTTCTTCGGCATTCGTCCGGCGCTGATAGGAGCGGACGGTGCACCGATCGAAGGGGCCGGCGAGGGCACGCTGGTTCTGACGAATTCGTGGCCGGGCCAGGCGCGTACGGTGTACGGCGACCACCAGCGCTTCATCGAGACCTACTTCCGCGACGTTCCCGGCACTTACTTCACCGGCGACGGCGCCCGTCGCGATGAGGACGGTGATTACTGGATCACCGGCCGGGTCGATGACGTGGTGAACGTGAGCGGACACCGCATCGGTACGGCCGAGCTGGAGAGCGCGCTGGTTGCACACCCGAAGGTGGCGGAGGCGGCCGCCGTCGGCTTCAGCCACGACATCAAGGGACAGGGCATCTACCTTTACGTCACTCTCGTGGCCGGTGAGGAAGGTTCCGAGGAGTTGCGCCAGGAGCTCACTGGCTACCTGCGCAAGGAAATCGGACCCATTGCCACCCCCGACTACATGCAGTGGGCGCCGAGTCTGCCGAAGACGCGATCCGGCAAGATCATGCGTCGCATTCTGCGCAAGATTGCTGAAAACGACCTGGATCAGCTCGGCGATACGAGCACGCTGGCGGATCCCTCCGTGGTCGACGCTTTGGTGCAGGAGAGGTGTGTGGCATGATAAGTGAATGAAGGAACTCCTGATCGCGGACGATCATCCCCTCTTTCGTGAGGCTCTGCGGGGGGTGCTCGCCCGCGCCTTTCCTCACACCGCGATCCACGAAGCCGCAAGCCTGAGCCGGTTGTACGAGCTTATCGAACAGCACCCGGATGCCGACATCCTGCTGCTCGACCTCGACATGCCGGGGGCCAGCGGCTTCAGCGCGTTGGTGCACCTGCAGGCACACTGCCCCCAGTTGCCTATCGTCATCGTCTCGGGGCACGATGAGCCGTCGCTCATGCGTCGCGCGCTCGACCATGGCGCAATGGCCTACATTCCGAAGTCCGCAGATGCCGCAACGCTCACCCACGCCCTGCAAAGCGTGCTCGACGGCGATACCTGGCTACCAGACACCGTGTCGGCGGCGCCGGGCGCCGACCAGGCCGAGCGCGATGCCGCCGCGCGTCTGCGCGACCTTACCCCCCAGCAGTTCCGCATCTTGCAAATGGTGGCCGCCGGTCAGCTCAACAAACAGATTGCGCATGAGCTGAACGTCTCGGAAGCCACGGTGAAGGCTCACATGACGGCGATCCTGCGCAAGCTGCGCGCTACCAACCGCACGCAAGCCGTGCTGATCGCAAACCGCCTCGGTCTTACGGCAGTTGGCGCGGCAGGCACGGCCGGCATATCCGAAGCTGCCGGGCTGAACGGCGTCAGAGCAGAGACATAGGATCGTGTCGATCCACCTTTGCACGCAGGCAGGCCGCCAGGAATGAGCGAAGCGCGGCCGGCCGCAGGGGCTTGGTCAGCACCGGATAGCCCCGGCGTCGGGCATCACGCTTGAGCTGTTCGCTACCATCGGCGGTCAACAGGGCGCCTTCCAGGTGCGAAGCTTCACTGCGCAGGATATCCAGGCAGTCGAGCCCGTTCTCTCGATCATGAAGATGGTAGTCCACCAGCAATACATCGGGCTTCGCTTCGAGCGCCGCGAGCGCTTCGTCAAGCGTGCTGGCACGGATGGTGAATGCGCCCCACCGTTCCAGCAAGGCCTGCATGCCGTCCAGAATATCGGCGTCATTGTCCAGACACAGCACCCGCAAGTCCTGTAGCGCCCCGGCTTTGTCTGTCGAGGCCGCCTTTGCCACAGCCGCGCCGGACGACGCCGCGCCAGAATTCGAGATGCGCTGTCCCGGCACGCGGATGGAGAACATGCTGCCGGCCCCGGGCCGCGACTGCGCATCCAGGGTATGGCCAAGCAGGCGGGCAATGCGCTGGCAGATCGACAAGCCGAGTCCGAGACCACGGCCATCCCAGTCGAACGGCTGTTCATAGCGATGGAATTCCTCGTAGATCTGCTCAAGATGTTGTGCAGGAATGCCCGGGCCCGTATCCCAGACCTGCAGCTCGACCATATCGCCACGGACCCGAGCCCCTAGCACGATCCCGCCACTGCGCGTATAGCGCAAGGCGTTGGCCAGGAAGTTCTGCAGGATGCGCCGAAGCAGGCGACGGCTGCTGCGCACCATCAGGGGCGGCGCATGCACACGCAGTTTGAGGCCCCGGCGCGCCGCCATTTCGGCGTACTGATCACCAAGCTGTGTGAGCAAGGCACCGACTTCGAACTCGCCGACCTCGGGCTCCAGCATCCCTGCGTCCAGTCGCGAAATATCGAGCAAACCCTCCAGCAACTCTTCGGCGGCGCGCAGCGAGGCATTCGTGCGCTCCGCCAGCCGCCGCTGTTCTTCCGGCTCATGGGTATCATGCAGCGCCGAGGCAAACAGTCTGGCGGCATTGATGGGCTGGAGCACATCGTGACTGACGGCCGTCAGGAACTGGGTGCGCGATTTCTGGGCCTGTTCCGCCTCTTTCGTACGCTCCTGCACGCGCTGCTCCAGGTTTTCGTTGATTTCCCGAAGCTCCCGCTCCACGCGCTTGTATTGGGTCACGTCGCTGTAGCTGGTCACATACCCGCCGCTGGGTAAAGGCCGGCCTCGGAGTTCGAAGACGCGGTCCCCGTGCAGGCGGCGCTCGTACACGTAAGACGAGCCGCTACGCATGAAGCCAAGCCGCTTGCGGATCTCCTCCTCAGCGTCGACGGCCTCTGCGGCACCCAGACGCCCGGCCTCGATATTGAACCGGATAAGATCCGCGACCGGCCGCCCGACATGCAGCATGCCTGCCGGGTATCCAAACAGTTCCTGGTAGCGGCGGTTCCAGGCCACCAGCTTCATCTCGTCGTCGACCACGCTCACGCCCTGATCGAGGTTCTCCAATGTGGTCCAGAGTATGTCGCGGCTGAAACGAAGGTCCTGACTGGCTTCGTCCAGCACCGCCATCACCGTGGATAGCGCCATCCCGGAGCCTTGTAATGCGCTCGTCAGAACAAGACGGGCTGACGCGGCGCCGACGGCGGCCGCCAGCAAGAGCTCGGTCAAACGCAGCCAGCCGGCATCGGCTCTCAGTGACGGATCCAGTTCCTGGCCGGACTGGTGCGCATGCTGGGCGAACGCCTGTTGCACAGCGCGCTCCCCGACGAAGCGCGCTGCCAGTGCGCGAAGGTCTTGTACCCTCAAGTCCTCATGACCGGTCGCCGCGCCGCGCCGGCTAGGCTGTGTACGGTACGGATTCAGGAACGGTTCGGCGTGCAGGCTGTCGCTGAGCGAAGGCCGCCAGCGCCGGGACACCAGGACCATGGTGGCGATATTGAAAAGCAGGGACCAGAAGGCGCCGTGAGTCAGCGGTTCCATGTCGCCCAGGCCGAACAACCGCCGGGGCTCCAGCCATTCGATCCCGAAGGGACCCGCATCGAGCCAGGCCCGCCCAAGCCAGCCTGCGTCGGCCAGGCTGGGCAGCAACAAGGTATATATCCAGATCACAAAACCCACGAGCAAGCCGGCTTCGACGCCTCGCCGGCTCGCGCCCCGCCAGTACAGCCCACCCAGCAGCGCCGGTGCCAATTGCGCCACCGCGGCGAACGTGATCAGTCCGAATGATGCCAAGGTGGCATTCGAGCCACTGGCGCGGTAATAGCCGTAAGCGATGGCCGCCGTCGCCATGATGGAGACCCGGCGGATCCATAAAACCACGGCGGCAATATCGCCCCCTCTCCTCTGCGCCCAGCCCCGCCGTAGCAACACCGGCATCACCAAATCATTGCTGACCATCGTGGCAAGCGCCACGCTCGCCACGATCACCATGCCGGTGGCTGCGGAAAAGCCGCCGATATAGGCGAACAGCGCGAGTGCAGTCTGGTTCTGCGAAAGCGGCAACGCCAACACGAAGACGTCGGGCGGCACCGAGCCATCATTGCCAAGCACCGCCACACCGGCGGCGGCAATGGGCAGCACCATGAGGCTGATGATTACGAGATAGGCGCCGAACATCCAGCGCGCACGGCGTATGTCGGCAATATCCACGCACTCGACAACCGCCACATGGAACTGGCGGGTCAGGCAGACAATGGCAATGAAGGCCAGCATCGTCTGCATCAGAAAACCGTCCGCCGGACGGTTGTCCAGAAGTGCACGCGTAGCGTCGACCACGCTGCCACCTCCGCTGCCGAACCAGTCGATGGCGAAGGCGCCCACCATCACCAGTGCCAGCAACTTCACCAATGATTCGAACGAGACGGCCAGCATCAGGCCGGGCCGGTGCTCAGTGGCATCGATCTGGCGTGTTCCGAACAGAATGGAAAACAGGGCCATGAGAACGGCGACGTACAAGGCCGGATCACCGAAGGGCGACCGCGTGACGTCCGTATTGCCCAAAACGCCCAGGCTGACGGCCACCGCCTTGTATTGCAGCGCCAGATAAGGCACGGCTGCCACCAACGTGATGAAGGCCACCAGCGCCGCCAGCCGCTGAGAACGCCCATAACGGGCACCGATGAAGTCGGCAATGGACACCGTGTTCTGCGAGCGCGCGATCAGCGCCAGACGTTCCAGAATACGCCAGCCGAAAATAAGGAGCAGCAGCGGGCCCAGGTAGATGGGGAGGTAACCGATACCGTGGTGTACGGCGGAACCCACCGCCCCATAGAAAGTCCAGGACGAACAATAGACAGCCAATGCAAGGCTATAGACCGCGGACCGCAGCCAGCGGCGCCGCTGGTACAAGGGATGTCGATCACCCAGCCAGGCCACCCCGAACAACAGGGCCGCATAGCCGAGCGACGCCAGCACCACCCATCCCGGGGTCATGAAGAAGTCGGACATGCTCATCCGTACCGGTCGTTACACGATGCCGGGATGATAGCCCAGGCCATTGGAACGGCACGGTCGGCAGTGGGCGGCC
>JAJUGH010000008.1 GCA_029268265.1 Alcaligenaceae bacterium
CACCGAGGGATCGCGCCGCTCCGGGTTCTGGGCAGGATCCCATTCCACGATAAGGTTACGCGGGCCACGAAACGCCAGGTTGTGCACATATTCGAACTTCTGCTGCGCCAACCGCATGTGCGGCAGACGCCGAGCCAGCTCGTCTACGATGATCTGCATCTCCATGCGCCCGATATTCTTGCCCAGGCACTGATGGGCTCCGAAGCCAAAGGTCAGGTGGTCCACCGCATTGTCGCGGCGGATATCGAAGAGATCCGGATCCGCGAACTGCCGGGGATCATGGTTGGCCGAATTCACCACCAGCAGCAGTCGCGCCCCGGCCGGGATGCTCACGCCTTCAATCTCCACATCGCGGGTGGCGCGGCGGCGCCAGGAACCGATGGATCCGCTGTGGCGAAGGCACTCCTCCATGGCGGGTGATATGAGCTGAGGGTTGGCGCACAAATCGCGCCAGTCATCGGGATGCTCGAGCAGAAGTTTGATGGCGTTGGCTGAAGCGAAGGAGGTGGACTCGTGTGCCGCTACGATGATGGCCATCATCATGGAATGCAGATAGGAGTCCGTCACCACCTCGGGATGCAGCTTCTGCTGGCGGATGGAATAGCGCATCCACCCGGGCCCATCGGGCGTCTTGCGCATTTTCTCCAGCACCTGCCCGGAAAACTGCCAGAACTGCCCCACCGTATGGGCGATCTCCACGCGTTGTTCGGGCGTGGGCCGACCAAAAGCATTCACGGTGTGCGCAATGGAAAACCGCTTCATGGTCTCGCGGTCGGTGTCGTCGTCGATGCCCAGGAAATGCAGGGCCACCGTAAACGGTACCTCCCATAGCAGCTCACGCACGAGGTCCACACGACCGTCGTCGATGAAGCGGTCGACTGCTTCAGACACCAGGCGCCGCACCATGGGCACGTGCTCGCTGAGATGCTCAGGCGTGAAAGGCTCCATCAGTACGCGGCGACGCGCCATGTGCATGGGCTCGTCCTCGTTCACCAACGTACGATTCATGGCATAGCCGTAGCCGGAAAGGATCTCCTTCACTTCGGGGGGCGGGGTGCCCACGGGCTCCAGCACATTCGAGGGACTGAAGGTGATGGGATCACGGAAGATTTCCTTGATGGAGTGATAGCGCGTGATCACCCAATAATCGAGCTGAGGGCTGTAGAACACCGGCTGCTCTTCGCGCGACCAGCGCACGAACTCCGCCGGATCCGCCATATAGGCGTCCTGGAATGGATTGAATTCCTCGGCCTGCCGGCTGAACGGGCATCCTTCAGCAGGTTGGGCTGTTGGCTGGGAAATCGGGCAGGTCGCGTGATGGTTGGCTAGGCTATTCATGGAAACCGCTACCGTTGGAGGCTTCAACAATTCTCTTTTGCGTAACTCTAACACGCACTGCGTAAAAGTCGACCACGAAGTTACCCTGAACGATATACTGGCGCCTTTGCTCGCCCCGACTTCCATGACAACCTCGCCCATGCCGCCAGAGACCGCACCCGAACGAGACCGCCGCCGGCGCGTGCAGGCCGCCAGCACGGGGATGATTCTCCTCAAGGCGCTCGCACGGATGGGGGGGCGCGCCAGCCTCACGGCACTCGCCAGGCACGTGGACGAAAACCCCGCCAAGGTGCACCGCTACCTGAACAGCATGATCGAAGAAGGCCTGGTCGACCAGGACCCCATCTCGCTGCAATACTTCCTGGCGGCGGAAGCGATACAGGTGGGGCTGGCCGCCATGCGGCTGGCGGATCCCCTGCGCATCGCGGAACCGGCGCTCGTGCGTCTGCGTCAGACACTCGAAATGACCTGCTTCGTGGCGGTCATGGGCAACAAGGGGCCCACCATCGTACGTTTCGAAGAACCGGGGCTCCCCGTGACGCTCAACGTGCGGGTCGGCTCCGTGCTGCCGCTGCTGTGGTCTGCCACGGGTCGCGTCTTTCTCAGCTATCTCGACGACGGCCAGGTCGAAAAGCTTGCCAAACTCGAGCTCAAGGGCATTGGCGCCGCGCAGCGGGCAACCCTGGATTCGAAGGACCCGATTGCCACGCTCCGGCAACAGGTACGCGAAGCCGGCATGGCCATCGTGCGGGACACCAATCTGCAAGGCATCAGCGCGATTGCCCTGCCCATCTTCGACTTCTCCGACAAACTCGCCGCCGTCCTTACCGTGCTGGGCGCCACGGGAAGTTTCGACACGGCAGCGGACGGGCCGGTGGCGCGCGCGCTCGTCAAGGAGAGCGCAGCCATCAGTCAGGCCCTGGGTCACGTTGCGTCCTCGCTCCGCTCTTAGCCATGGGTACGGAATCATCTTCCCCGTTTAGGGTTATTGCTTAGCGCTGATTACGCATGGCGTATTCCCTTTACGCTTAGAATATTCAGGCTAATACCGGGCGACCGCCCGCATAACGAAACACCGGGGAGACCATGAATATTCTCAAGACTATCGCGGCTGCGGCCGCCTGCTCCGTTGCCTTGCTCAGCCCGATCGGCGCCCACGCCGCGTGGCCGGAGCAACCCATACGCTGGATCGTGCCCTATCCCGCAGGCGGCGGCTCCGACTTCCTTGCCCGCACGATCAGTAACGCACTCGGACCCCTCACCGGACAATCCGTGGTCATCGAAAACAAGCCGGGCGGCAATACATCCATCGCCGCGGCGGATACCGCCCGCTCCCAGCCGGACGGGTATACGGTCATGTCGGTCGACAATGGCACCATGGTCTTCAATCCGGCCTTGTATTCCAAGCTCTCTTACGACCCCGTGAAAGACCTGGCGCCCGTCAGCCTGCTGGGCCAGTTCCCGATGATTATGGTGGTTGACCCGGCGTCGGGCCTTGATAGTGTGGATAAGGTCATCGAGCGCGCACGCACCGACGCCGCCGGCCTCAATTACGCCTCGGCAGGCGCGGGCAGCCCGCACCATCTGGCCATGGAGCTGTTCCGGCATGAGCTCAAGCTGGAGAACATGACCCATATCCCGTACAAGGGCGCAGCGCCCTCACTCACCGACGTAGCCGGTGGGCAGGTACCGGTCATGATGGTCGACCTTGCCGCGGGCGCCGGCTTCATCCATGGCAAGAAGGTCAAACCGCTTGCGGTAGCGCACACTGAACGCTTGCCTCAGTTGCCCGACGTTCCCACATTCGCGGAACTCGGCTACCCCGACATCGTGGCCGCGGCCCAGGTCGGGATGGTGGTGGCTTCGGCGACGCCTAAGGAAATCATCGACGCCTTGAATGAAAAGGTGGTGGCGGCACTGAACGACCCGAAGGTGAACAAGACGCTGGTTGAGTTCGGTGTGCAGCCGGTCGGCAACAGCCCTGAGGAATACACCGAAATGCTGAAATCCGAAACTGAGCGCTGGCACGCGCTCATCAAGGAGCTCGGCATCACGCTGGAATAATCGGCCTTGCGACCGGTTCGTGAAGCCGTTGCCGGCTCGGGAAAGTCCTTAGCTGGAAGGCGCCCCGTCGCCGGCAACGAGTCTCTATACTTGGTCGACCCACTGTTCATTAGGAAACTGGAATCATGTCACCTGCGGAGTATCTGGAGTCGATCGCCGAAAACCACGGTGAGTCCATCGCACTCGACGACGGCGAGATCGCCGTTTCCTATTCCGAACTGGCGGTGGCGGTACAGGCCATGAGCGTCGCATTGGCTAACATGGACCCGAACCCGGGCTCCACGGTGGCCATCTGCGCAGATTATTGCCACGAGTACCTCGTTGCGGTGCTGGCCACCCAGGCCGCCGGCAAGAAGTTGCTGCCCCTGAGCGTGCACGCCGACACACAGGAACTGGCAGACATCGTCAATGCCGCCCTGCCCAGTACCATCATTGTCGACGCTCGTGGCCACGAACGCATCCCGTGCGAAGAAGACTTCAAGATCCACTTCTCTCAGTTCCCCGGGCTCGTACTGACCTATCGTGGCGCGAAGATGCCGGGGCCGAACGATTTCGAGAAGTTCACTCTGCCCGAAACCACAGCATCCGCTGACGCCGAATCACAATAAGGCGGGCGGTCGCAGGTAAATCGTTGCAAGCCGGCACGCCTATAATCGCCGGATCGCAACTTTCGGCCACAAGCATGTCGCAAACCACTCTCGACGATCTCGCCAAACTGCTTCTTCGCCTCACACTCGGCATCCTCATCCTGCTGCACGGCTGGGCCAAAGTGAAAAACGGCATTGGCGGCATTGAGGCCATGCTGGCCGTACGTGGCCTACCCGCCATTCTGGCCTGGGGCGCGTATATCGGCGAAGTCCTTGCACCACTGCTTCTGATCGCAGGCATCTATTCCCGCATGGCGGCGGCACTCATCGCGGTCAATATGATCGTGGCGGTCGCGCTTGCGCATACCGGCCACTTCGGCCAGTTCACCTCCACCGGCGGCTGGCGTCTCGAGCTCCAGGCGATGTTTCTCTTTACCGCCGTAGCGCTTACCCTGCTTGGCGCGGGCCGGTTCTCGCTGGGCGGACGTAACGGCCGCTGGAACTGACGGCATCACCATGCATCCCACCTCTCGCAAGCCCGTCATCGGCCTTGCCCTGGGCAGTGGTTCTGCGCGCGGGTGGGCACACGTCGGAGTGCTGAAGGTACTGCGCGACGCGGGGATCCATCCCGACATCATCTGCGGTACTTCCATAGGCGCGCTGGTGGGGGCCGCCTACGCGGCAGGCGAGCTTGATCGCTTCGAGCAATGGCTGCTCCGCCTCAAGTTGCGTGATGTCGTGACGCTCATGGATTTCCACCTGAACGGCGGCATGCTCAAGGGCGAGCGCCTCATGGCGTTCTTTCGGCGGCATTTCATGGACTGCCCGATTGAAGACCTTGAACTGCCTTTTGCAGCGGTGGCAACGGACCTGCATACTGGCCAGGAGATCTGGTTGAAAGAAGGATCCACCACCGATGCGGTGCGGGCATCCATCGCCTTGCCGGGACTCTTCTCACCTGTATGGAACCAGGGCCGCCTGCTCGTTGATGGCGGCCTCGTGAATCCCGTGCCGGTATCGCTGGCTCGCGCCATGGGTGCTGACATCGTGCTTGCAGTGGACCTGAATTCCGACATCCTGGGGCGTCATGTCGGGCCGCCGGTGCAGCAGAAAGTGCGCAGCAGTGTGGGATCGGCGTGGCGCGCGCGCCTTCCCTCGGGCCTGAACAGCCTGCTCGGCAACCCGGTTCGCGCTGACGCCGACAGCGCGGCAGCCACGGGCATCACCGACGCATCCGAGACCGCAGGTAACCTGCCAGCGGCACCGACGCCGTCAATGATCGACATCGTGTCAGCCAGCATCAACATCATGCAGGTTCGCATCACGCGTAGCCGAATGGCCGGCGACCCGGCAGACGTCGTCATCGCCCCCAAGCTGGCTTCCTTGGGACTTATGGATTTCCATCGCGCCGAATACGCCATGGAGCAAGGCATACACGCCGCCCAGGCCAGTTTGCCCACGCTACAGCGGCTGGGCCTGGGTTGATCATGCGCCTTGCGAGGCCCGCGCGAATTCAGTAGGTGCCATTCCGAGATTGCGCCGAAACATGGTGGTGAAAGCGCTCTGGTTCTGATAGCCCAGGTCAAACGCCACGTCGAACACGGGCTTTCCCGCAAGCAACCACTCCATGGCGGTCTGCAATCGGATGTGCAGCCGCCACTGTATAAATGACATGCCCAGTTCCTGAACGAACAAGCGGTGCAAGGTGCGCGGATCACACCTGAGTTCGAATGCCCATTCCTGCAGGGTCTTTGGGTCATCCAGGTGCTGCTGGATGTGGGTACAGATGCGTACGAGTCGGGGATCGCGCGGCGCCCGAAACTTCGCCATGCCGGCGCTGCTGTATCGGAACTCCTCGAGCAAGGCGGCGATGAGTGAGCGGGTGCGTCGATCGGTCTGGCGGTCCGACGCCATTGCAGCCTCACAGATGAGTTCCCGGATGAGCGGCGTGGCGGCAAGCATGGCGCTGCGTTCGGGAGCTCCCTCGATGTAGTGGGGATTCAGATACAGGGAACGCAACCGCACCTTCCCCAGCATGCGCAGCTTGTACGCGGTGTACGGGGCGATCCACAGCACATTCCCCGTCCCAACCACCCAGTGGCCCTGACTGCTGGACACCACCACGGCGCCGCTCACCGGCAGCATGAGCGCCCCCATCGAGTGCCCGTTGCCCGTAATTAGCGTCGAGTCCGTGAAGTCTCGACACAAGCCTCCTACCAATACTTTTTCTGGTCCTGCTTTGTAGTCGATCAACGATGTCATAGCGAATCTTCCTGGTGATCGGCTCGCAGGCCCGGCTGATCACGCCGGACCTCAAGCGGCCACAAGTCCAAACGCACGACAGCTCCATCGAGGCGGCCCCCGACGCATGCATGACGAAACAAAGGCCCGGCACATGACCGGACCTGAGGTTGGTGCTCAGTACACGCCGGAAAACTGTTTCAGAACATCGGGGTTTTCGAGCGTGGATGTGTCCTGGTCGATATCGCGCCCTTCCGCCACCAGCCGTAGCAGACGGCGCATGATCTTTCCGGATCGCGTCTTGGGCAAGCTATTGCCGAAACGTATGTCTCTGGGCTTGGCAATGGGGCCCACCTGCTGCGCCACCCAGTCACGCAGGTACTCAGCGATGGTTTCGGCTTCGTCGCCGGCCGGGGCCGCCTGCTTGAGCATGATGAAGGCCACCACTGCCTCGCCGGTAGTCGCGTCCGGCCGCCCGACAACGGCGGCTTCGGCCACCAGCTCGTGCGCCACGAGCGCCGACTCGATCTCGGTACCGCCAAGGCGGTGACCCGAGACGCTCAGGACATCGTCGGTACGCCCCAGAATCCAGAAGTAGCCGTCTTCGTCGCGCTGAGCATTGTCGCCAGCCATGTACATCCCGCGCAGCTCTTCCGGGAAGTAGCTGTTGCGATAGCGCGCCGGATCTCCCCATACCGCGCGGATCATGGCAGGCCACGGTCGGCGTATTACCAGAAGCCCACCGGCTCCGGTCGGGAGCTCATTGCCGGCTTCATCGACGACTGCGGCGTCAATGCCGGGTAGTGGCAGCGTGCATGACCCCGGTTTCAGGGGCGTGGCGCCGGGCAGCGGCGTCAGGATATGGCCGCCCGTCTCGGTTTGCCACCAGGTATCGACGACCGGGCATCGCGAAGCGCCCACATTCTCGTAGTACCACATCCACGCCTCCGGGTTGATGGGCTCGCCCACCGAGCCAAGCAGCCGTAGGCTCGACAGGTCGTAGCGCCCCGGATGGTGCATGGGTTCCTGTTCCGACGCCTTGATGAGCGAACGAATGGCCGTGGGAGCGGTATAGAAGATGGTGACCTTGTGGCGCTGAATCATTTCCCAGTAGCGGCCGGCATGGGGATAGGTGGGAACGCCTTCGAACACCACTTGTGTAAGTCCGGCCGCCAGCGCACCGTAAACGATATAGCTGTGGCCGGTTACCCAACCCACATCGGCGGTGCACCAGAAAACGTCTTCCGGCGTAGCGTCGAACGTCCACTGTGTGGTGAGCTTCGTCCACAAGAGATAGCCGGCCGAGGAGTGTTGTACTCCCTTCGGTTTGCCGGTTGACCCCGAGGTATAGAGAACGAAGAGCGGGTGTTCGGCGGGTACGGACACCGGCTCGCATTGCTCCGGTTGGTTCTGCTCGAGGTCGTGCAGCCAGACGTCGCGCCCTTCCACCCACTGCACCTCGCCGCCTGCACGCTGGTAGACCACGACGTTCCGCACTACGTCGCCGCCTTCGTAACCCAAGGCTTCATCGACGGCTTCCTTCAGCGGAATGCGCCGCCCCCCGCGCATTTGTGCATCGGCCGTCAGAACGAGCCGCGCACCGACATCGACGATGCGCTGATGCAGGCTACGCGCCGAAAACCCGCCGAAAACCACTGAATGGACCAGACCGAGGCGCGCGCATGCCTGCATAGTGGCGATAGCCTCCACCGACATCGGCATATACAGAATCGCCCGGTCTCCCATGCCGTAGCCCAGCGCCCGAATGCCGTTGGCGATCCGGCACACGCGAGCGTGCAACTCGCCATAGGTGACCGTCTGAACAGAACCATCATCAGACTCGAAGATGATGGCGATCTTGTCGGCGTTGCCGTTATTCAGATGAACGTCGAGGCAATTCTCGGAGACGTTCAATTCGCCGTCTTCGAACCAGGTGTAAAACGGTGCGTCGGATTCATCGAGCACCTTGGTGAAGGGCTTGCGCCATACCAGCTCGGATTCCGCCATCTTCCGCCAGAAGGCATCGGGGTCCCGGGCCGCTTCCTCGCATAGCGCGGAATACTGCGCCATGCCGGAAATTCTGGCCTGAGCGGCGAACTCCTTTGGCGGGTTGAAGACCCGGCTCTCGATCAGCATGGTATTGATGGGTGACGACATTGAAGCTCCTCCATTGACGCGCACCGCCCACCGGCGCTGCGGCTGGATACGATAACTGGGGTGCGGGAATGCCGGCGTACCCGAGGCACGCCGGCTGGCTCACTCTGGTCAGGCTGCGGCGCCCAGATAGCGGTTCATGATGTCCGGGCGCGCACGCAGTTCATCGCTGGCGCCGCTGAACACGATATGACCGGTGTTCAGCAGATAGACGCGACTCGCCATGGAGAGCGCCGCCGATACGTTCTGCTCCACGACAATCACGGTGCGCCCCTCTTCCGCCAGTTGACGACACACCTGCATGAGGTCGCGCACAATGATGGGCGCGAGCCCTTCAAACGGTTCATCCAACAGAATGAGCCGAGCATCGCGGATCATGGCGCGCGCAATGGCGATCATCTGCTGTTCGCCCCCGGACAGCTCGCGACCCTTGTTGGTACGGCGCTCATACAGCCGTGGGAAGGTCTGGTAGATGCGTTCGAAAGACATGGGATTCGGCGCCGTCATGGCCGCCAGCTCCAGGTTTTCATGCACGGTGATGCCGCCGATGATGCGGCGTTCTTCAGGAACCAGCTGCAAGCCTTCCCGGGCGATCATGTGGGTGGCCATGGTGTGTATCGGCTTCCCATTGAACGTGATCGTTCCGGACTTCGGCTGCAGGGCACCCGCAATGGTCTTGAGCAAGGTGGATTTGCCGGCGCCGTTTCGGCCCAGCAGCGCCACGACCTCGTTCTCTTCCACATGTAGCGATACGTCGAACAAGATGTGCGAATCACCATAGAAGGTGTTCACTTTCGATACGTCGAGCAGAGTCATTCTTCGTCCTCCATACCGCCCAGATAGGCATCCTGGACCGCCTTGCTGTTGCGGATCTCGTCCGGCGTGCCTTCCGCAAGGAAGTTCCCGTCATACAGCACCGTGATCCGGTCAGCCAGCTCGAACATCGCATCCATATCGTGCTCCACGATGAGGACAGTGCGGCCCTTGCGGATGTTTTTCAGCAGTGCGACCGTCTGCACGCGTTCCTCGGGGCTCATGCCGGCCAGCGGTTCATCGAGCAGCAGGACATTGGCCCCCGTGGCGAGCGCAAGCCCGATTTCGACGCGGCGCTTCTCGCCGTACGACAGTTCGTGTATCGGTGTGCCGGCACGGTGAGTAAGCTCGACCAGTTCCAGTACGGCGGCCACCTGCTCCGGGCAGCCCTTCACTGATTCGACGGCCTTCAACGCATCGAGCTTGAAGGCCCCGCGCTTCTGACCCAGTACGGACATGAGGATGTTCTGTTGCACGGTGAGCTGATCGAACAAAGTATTGACCTGGTAGCTCTTGCTCATGCCGAGCTGACATACCTGCGTGACCCCGATCCCGGTGATATCACTGCCGCGCAGGAAAACACGCCCATGAGTTGGCTGGATCTCTCCGGCCAGCATACGGAAGAAGGTCGACTTACCCGCACCGTTGGGGCCGATCAGCCCACGCAGCTCGCCTTCCTCGATGGCGATGGACACACCTTTGACCGCCTTCAGACCGCCGTAGTGCTTGGCGATGTTATCGGCGCGCAGCACAGGCTGGCCTTGCGCCATGCGTGGGGCGTCGCGCATGACCAATTTCGCCCCGGTATGCGCATGCGAGCCGTGGTCGGTAACGGCGGCGGCCATACGGCGGCTGATGCGCCGATTGCGCCAAGCCAGAAACTCTCCGCAGATGCCACGACGGAAGGTGGTGACCAGCACGACAAAGATGACGCCCAGGATGAGGCGCCAATACGGGCCCACCGCATCCACGAACTGCAGGACTTCATACAGGTACAGCCAGATGAGGGCTCCCAGCAGCGGACCGAACAGCGTACCGGCGCCGCCCATGACGGTCTGGATCACCAGCTCGGCGGAGGTATGCAGGTTGAAGGCATCGGGCGGCATATAACCCTGGAACATACCCAACAGGCCGCCCGCCAGCCCACCGTAGGCCGCGGCAATGACGAACACTGCGAGTTTGTAGCGCTGGATCGTATGGCCCACCGCCATGGCGCGCTCCGGATTTTCGCGGATGGCAGTAAGAATCACGCCGAACGGTGACAGGGAAATGCGGCGTGCCACGGCGAAGCCGAGGAAGAACAGCACGGCAAGGAAGGTGTACATCGGCCAGCCGTAGCCCACAAACAGCTGGACGAAGCCGAGGTCAACCACCGCCTCGGGGATGCCGGGAATGCCGTTCTCCCCGCCCGTCCAATCGCGCAGCGGCCCGAACTCCAGGAAGTAGATCATCTCGGCAAATGCCAGCGTGCTCATGGCGAAATAGATGCCACTGCGCCTGAGCGTGAGAAAGCCGATCACCACTCCCAATATCGATGCACCGATGATTGAGAAGACCAGCGCGATCAGCATGTTGTCGATGATGCCGGAGGTCAGAAGATAGGCGGTGATGAAGCTGCCGGTACCGTAGAAGGCGGCCTGGCCGAAGGATAGAAGGCCCGTATAGCCGAACAGCAGGTCGAAGCCCAGGCCGAACAGACCCCAGATGAGTACCCGGCTCAGCAAGTCAGGGCCGGCGCCGAAAACCGGCGCCACTGCGGGAGCCACCACCAGGATGACGGCCAGAATCAGCAGCACACCGTAGCGCTGCCGGAGCGCCTGTCCGCGCGGATCGATGGCCGCAACGGGCGCGGTTCGGTTGGTTTCGATGACAGTTTCGTTGGTCTGGCTCATGCTCTACCCTCCACGCCCATGAGGCCTTGCGGACGGAAAATCAGAATCAGCGCCATGGCTGCGAACAGCATGACGTCGGAATACACGGGGTTGAACAGCGAGGTTAGGCTCAGGATCTGGCCGGCAATGAGACCACCCAGTATGGCGCCTGGAAACGAGCCCACACCGCCCAGCACGACCACAACAAAGGACTGGATCAACACGCGAAAGCCCATGTCGGGCACGATGGAAACCATGGGGCCGTAGATCATGCCCGCGAAGCCGGCAGCCGCCGCGCCGATGCCGAACACCAGCATGAAGTAGCGCTGCACGTTGATTCCGAGAAGGCGGACCATGAGGGCGTCTTCGATGCCGGAGCGGATGATGAGCCCCAGCCGGGTGCGGTACAGAACGTACCAGCAGGCAAATAGAACCGACGCGGCAATCATCATGATTTCGAGCCGGTATAGCGGATAGGTGACGAAACCCATGTCGACCACCCCTTCGCCCCACGAAGGCAGCGGCACGCGCTGCCCCACGCCGCCATAGATGCTGCGGATGATCTCCACGATGACAATGCTGATCCCGAACGTAACGAGGATCTGGTCCTCATGGGGGCGGTGATAAAACCGTTTGATCAACCCGCGTTCCATGATCAGGCCGACGACCATGGCGGCGAGCGCCGCCCCGATCAGGCTGAGGACGAACGATCCGCTGGCCATGAACAAGGAGAAGCCCGCATAGGCTCCTACGACGAACAAGGCACCATGGGCGAAATTGATGACGCCCAACGTGCCATAAATGATGGTGAGGCCCGTTGCGATGAGTGCAAGCAGCACCCCCAGCGCCAGACCATTGAAGACTTGAGACATAAATAGGCTCATGCTCGGCATGCCCGCCCCCCTTAGTGCCCATATGGAATGGGACTGAACCAGACGCCATTCAGCCCCGGATACGATGGTCGTGCCGGACCCGGCCGCGAAGGCAGACGCCTGTGCGACCGGGACTGCACCAGACCTGGTTCAGGATCAGACGGCGGGGTCCATCTTGCAGCCCGCGTAGCCAATGGGCGGCAGAGTATCCAGACCACTGGCAACGGCGACCACGTCGACCAGATCGTCCTTGTTCTGGATCTCCGAAGGCTTCTTGCCGCGGACCACGGCGAAGTCCGCCACGCCGTCGTGGTCTTCGGCACGGAAGTAGACATCACCACCCATGGTGTAGGGGCGCTTGTGGTTGACGCCGTCTTCGAGGGCTTCCACGACCGCCGCGGGATAGAAAGTGCCGGCGCGCTCGACGGCGTCTGCCCACAGCAGCATGACCATGTAGGCGTTGTGTTCCGGATCTCGCGGAATGGCGCCGTATTTTTCCTTGTATGCCTCGACGAAATCGCGGCCGATCTCGTGCTTCTGACCCTCCGTCCACCAGAACACCATGGTGCCCAATACCCCTTCCATGATTTCCGGGCCCACTTCTTCAAGCATGTAGGCGGGGAGGTATGGGACGCACATCTTCATGTTCTTGAGCACGCCGAACTCATAGGCTTGCTTGGCGGAGTTCACGGCATCCGCGCCGTAGTCGTGATTGATGAGGATGTCGGCGCCGCTGTTGGCGATATTCAGCATCCAGGAGCTGTAATCGGTGGCCCCCAACGGATGGATCTGGGGGTTGTCGATCGTTGTCCAGCCGAGTTCCTCGGTGAACTGCTTCATGTAGTGGTGGATGGAGTGGCCATAGTTGTAATCGGGCACCAGGTGGATGGCCTTCATGTTCCGACCATATTCCTGAGCCAGCACTGGGGCGATGGCCTTGGATGCCGTGTAGGCATGGTGACACAGGCGGAAGCCGTAGCGGCGGCAATCCTTGCCCGTGGTGTCGCTCGAGCCGCTGATGACCGGGAAGTACAGGGTTTTGGCCCGCTCGCAAGTGTTCTGCAGCGCGATGGCCACGGAGCTGCTGACGCTGCCGGAGATCATCATCGCCTTATCCTGGCGGATGAAACGGGTCGCGGCCTGCACGGCGCTGTTCGGCCGCGTTTCGGCGTCTCCCACTGCAAGCACCAGCTTCTTGCCCAGGATGCCCTCCTTGGTGAGTGGAGAAACCTTCCTGATGCGTGGGTCGCCCTTGTTGATGAGTTCCGCAGCCAGTTCGAAGCCGCGGCGCTGACCGGCACCTTCGGCCGAGTAAGGCCCGGTGAGGTCGAGTGTCAGGCCGGCCACCACCGTGTCTCCGGAGACCCCAGCGGGATAGTTGCCCAGTGGCGGATACTCCTTCTGCTGCGCCCATACGTTGCTGGACACGGTAGGGAGCATGAGGCCGCCGGCAACACCGGCTGCGCCCTTCATGAACGTGCGACGGGATTCTGAACCACTGCGTACGACTTGGATCTTCTTCACTGTATGTCTCCTTGCTACCACCTGTGGTTGAAGCCGGCCCCAGGTCGTATCCGCGCGACAAGTCCTTCCCGTAGAGGGATGGGCTTGTCGGATGTGGGGCGGGACCGGCGGGAGGTTTTGCCGCAGTCAAACAGGATGCCGATCTTATCGGCAGCAGCTACACGCGTTTCAAATTGTGTTTGGTGTAGCTTGACCGGCAGGTTAGCAAGAAGCCGGAAGAAGGCACTATCGTGAAACGGACATGAACTATTGAGATTCGGACTTTAGGGGCGGATTCGAGGGTAAACCTCCACTAATTACCCAAATCTCCCCGTAATGTAGTCTTCGGTTTCTTTGCGGGCGGGCTTGACGAAGATCTGGTCGGTTTCACCGAACTCCATGAGTTCGCCCAGGTACATGTAGGCGGTGTAGTCCGAGCAGCGGGCGGCCTGCTGCATGTTGTGTGTGACGATCACCACCGTGTAGTCGGACTTCAGCTCGGCGATGAGTTCTTCGATCTTCGCCGTGGAGATTGGGTCGAGTGCCGAGCAGGGTTCATCCAACAACAGGACTTCGGGCTTGATGGCGACACCACGTGCGATGCAGAGGCGCTGCTGCTGTCCCCCCGAGAGTCCGTTACCGCTCTGGTTGAGCTTGTCCTTCACTTCATTCCAGAGCGCAGCCTTGCTGAGCGCCCATTCGACGCGCTCGTCCATCTCCGCCTTGCTGAGCTTTTCGAACAGGCGCACGCCGAAGGCGACGTTGTCGTAGATGCTCATGGGGAACGGTGTGGGTTTCTGAAACACCATGCCGATCTTCGCCCGGATGAGGGAAATATCCACTTTGGACGCGAGCAGATCCTTCCCATCGAGCAGGATTTCCCCCTCGGCACGCTGGCCAGGGTAAAGCTCGAACATCCGGTTGAACGTGCGCAACAAGGTCGACTTGCCGCAACCGGAAGGACCGATGAATGCCGTCACCTTGTTCTGGTGAATCGACATGCTGACGTCCTTGATGGCGTGGAAGTTGCCGTAATAGAAGTTGAGGTTCTTGACGTCAAGCTTGATGTTGTCGGCAGAAGCAGAAGTAGTCATTTCAATGTCCGGGCGGCGCGCGGCCACCGTCAGCTTATTTATTGCGGAAGAGGCTGCGTGCGAGGATGTTGATTCCCAGCACCAGCAATGTGATCAGGACCGCGCCTGCCCACGCGAGGCGGTTCCAGTCCTCGAACGGGCTTGCCGCATACTGGAAGATCACGACCGGCAGGTTGGCGATCGGGGCGTTCATGTTGAAGGACATGAACTGGTTATTGAGTGCCGTAAACAACAGGGGCGCGGTTTCTCCGGAAATGCGCGCGATGGCCAGCAGCACACCAGTGATCATGCCCGAGCGGGCCGCGCGATAGCAGATCAGCGTGATAATGCGCCACTTGGGGCACCCCAGGGCGGCAGCCGCCTCGCGCAGCGAGTTGGGAACCAGCAGCAGCATGTTGTCGGTAGCACGGACCACGACCGGCACCACAATGATGGCCAGTGCCAGCGCACCGGCCCAGCCGGAGTAATGCTCGACCTGCGCCACGTATACCGCATAAATGAACAGGCCAATCACGATCGACGGCGCAGACAGCAGCACATCGTTCAGGAAGCGCGTGGCAGGCGCAAGCCATCCCCGATTGCCATACTCGGCGAGATAGGTTCCGGCCAGCACGCCGATGGGCGTACCGATCACGGTGGCCATGGTGGCCATCAGCACACTACCGACAATGGCGTTCAGCAGACCGCCGTCGCCACCGGGCGGCGGCGTGGACTGCGTAAGCAGCGTGAACGACAGCGCCGAAGCGCCCTTGGTGAGCAGTGTAAGGATGATCCAGAACAGCCAGAACAGCCCGAACAACACGGCGGCGCTCGACAGCGTGAGCATGATCCGGTTCACCGCATGCCTGCGCCGGTAGACGCGGTTGGAAAGATTGACGACGGAATCAGTATCGGTTTGGAACATGATGGTCTTCCCGCTCAGTGCGAGGTCCCTTCGGATTTGGAAAGGCGAAGCAACAGCACCTTCGAGAACGCGAGCACGATGGTGGTGATCAGGAACAGGATCAGACCCAATTCCAGGAGAGCCGCCTTCTGCATGCCGCCGGCTTCATTGAATTCATTGGCCAAGGCGGAGGCGATCGAGTTCGATGGCGAGAAGATGGAATTGGGCAGGTTGAACGAGTTCCCGATGACGAAGGTCACGGCCATGGTTTCACCGAGCGCCCTTCCGAGCCCCAGCATGATGCCCCCGATGACGCCCGACTTCGTGTAGGGCAGCACCACTTTCCACACGACTTCCCACGTCGTGCTGCCCAGGCCGTAGGCGGACTCTTTCAGCAGCGGCGGCACCAGTTCGAATACGTCGCGCATGACGGCAGCGATGAACGGAATGATCATGATTGAAAGAATCAGGCCGGCCGTGAACACCCCGATTCCGAACGGGGGACCCGCAAAGAACTGACCCAGAACCGGCACGCCTTCGAACAGGTCGATGATGTGCGGTTGTATGTATTGCTGGAAGATCGGCACGAAGACGAAAAGGCCCCACATGCCGTAGATAATGGAGGGAATCGCGGCGAGCATCTCGATGGCGGTGCCCAGCGGGCGGCGCAGCCACACCGGCGACAGCTCCGTCAGGAACATCGCAATGCCGAACGAGATGGGCACGGCGATCACCAACGCGATCAGCGAAGTGAGCAAGGTTCCCGTAATGGGCACCAGCGCCCCGTAGACGTTGCGTACCGGGTCCCACTCATTGGTCCACAGGAAGGCGAGGCCATGCTGCGCGATGGACTCACGGCTGCCGTAGATCAACGACGCCATGATGGCTGCCAGGAGAATGAATACCAGGAAAGCAAAGGAGCGCGTCAGGTTCTTGAACAACAGATCCATCAGCGCGTTGGAGTGATTCTTCATGATGGCAGCTTGGAAAAACAGCGGAGTGGCGGCATGACGATGCAAGGAACACGAATACGAAGTGGACGGCGCCATATTCTGCTACAGCGCCGTCCAGGGGACTCCTTAAATGGAGCCGTTCGGCCCCAATTTTACTGTTACTTCCAGATCGCGGTGCCGTCGGCCGCCTATACGTCGGTCTTCCCGACTTCGGCGATCTGGCTCACCACGTTGTCGGGCATCGGCACGTAGTCAAGTTCAGCCGCCATGTCGTCACCGTTGGCGAAGGCCCAGTCGAAGAACTCCAGCACTGCGCGGCCGTTTTCAGGCTTGCTCTGCTCCTTGTGGACCAGGATGAAGCTGGCCGCCGTGATGGGCCAGGATTCAGCACCCGGCTCGTCCGTCAGGACCACGCCCATTCCCGGAGCGCTCTTCCAGTCGGCGTTGGCAGCGGCAGCAGCGAAGCTCTCTTGCGAAGGCTGGACGTACTGGCCGTCCTTGTTCTGGAGTTGCGTCCAGGACAGATTGTTCTGCTTGGCGTACGCGTATTCAACGTAGCCGATGGAGTTCTTCAGCTGGCGAACGTAAGCGGCAACGCCTTCGTTGCCCTTGCCACCCTGGCCGGTGGGCCACTTGACGGCCTTGCCTTCGCCGACCTTGTCTCTCCAGTCGGTCGATACCTTCGACAGGTAGTTGGTCCAGTTGAACGTCGTGCCCGAGCCGTCGGACCGGTGCACCACGATGATCGAGGCACTGGGCAGCTTGACGTCGGGGTTCAGTGCCTTGATGGCTTCATCGTCCCACTTCGTGATCTTGCTCAGGTAGATATCCGCCAGCACTTCGCCCGAGAGGCGCAGTTCGCCCGGCTTGATGCCGTTGACGTTGATGACGGGAACCACACCGCCGATGATGGCGGGGAACTGCAGAAGATTGTTCTTCTCGAGATCTTCTGCCTTCATCGGGTCGTCGGAGGCGCCGAAGTCGACCGTCTTGGCAATGATCTGTTGCTGACCGCCGCCCGAACCGATCGACTGGTAGTTGATGCGGTTGCCGGTTTCTTGCTGGTATTGGGCAGCCCACTTGGCATAGATCGGGTACGGGAACGATGCGCCTGCGCCCGTGATATCGACCGCCTGTGCGGACATGGCAGCCGCCGAGAGCGCCACGCCGACGGACAGTTGCTTGATGACTCGTGTGAACATGAATGGTGTCCTCTTAGACTTACCGGTGAATCAGGATGAAAATCGGTATGAATGGAATCTTACGCATTCAATATGACATGTTCGTGACACCGGCCAAGAAGATGCAGGCTAGCAAGTATGGCACCTGCGAATCTACGAGCCTCCGAGCTCCCGCATGAGTTCCTGATGCAGATTCACCGGCCGGCCCCGGCCCCGCACCCGCAGGTAGCTGCCGTTGGGCAAGGCCCGCCAGGCCAATTGGTTGTCGCGCAGCGCTACGGTGAACGACTCCCGGATCACCCGCCGTTTCAGCCGGGAGTCCAGGATCGGAAAGGCCACTTCAACACGCCGGAAAAAATTACGGTCCATCCAGTCAGCCGAGGACAGGTAGACCTTCTCCGCGCCGTCGGCATAAAAATAGAAGACACGGGAATGTTCGAGGAAGCGACCCACGATGGAACGGACCCGGATGTTGTCGGACAGCCCGGGCACACCGGCGCGCAAGGCACAGGCTCCGCGCACGACAAGGTCGATCTTCACGCCGGCCTGGCTGGCCTGGTACAGCGCCTCAATGACGCCCGGCTCAAGGAGCGAGTTCATTTTCGCCATGATGCGTGCGCGCCTGCCCGCCTTGGCAGCGGTGGCTTCCGCCCGGATCATGGCCAGCATGGTTTCGTGCAACGTGAAAGGTGACTGCAGCAGCATCTTGAGCGGACGGCGCGCGCCCAGGCCGGTCAGCAACGCAAAGACCTTGTCCATGTCTTCGCAGATACGCTGGTCGGCCGTGATCAGGCCGAAGTCGGTATAGAGCCTGGCGGTACGCGGATGGTAGTTGCCCGTGCCCAGGTGCCCATAACGTTTGATGCGTCCGCCCTCGCGGCGCAATACCAGCGCCATCTTGGCATGCGTCTTGTGTCCCACCACACCGTAGCTGACGTGGGCACCCACCTCTTCCAGGCGCTTGGCCCAGTTGATGTTGGTCTGTTCATCAAACCGCGCCATCAGTTCGACCACGACCGTGACCTCCTTGCCGGCCTTGGCCGCGGCAACCAGCAGACGCATGAGTTCGGAGTCTTCCCCCGTGCGATAAATCGTCTGCTTGATGGCCATGACGTTAGGGTCGATGGCGGCCGCCATCAGGAAGTCCAGGACCGGCTGGAAGGACTGATACGGATGGTGCAGCAGCGCGTCTTTGCGCGACAGTGCTGCAAAAAGTTCGTCCGGACGATCACTCCCCATGTCGAAAGGCGCCGGCACGGGGGCCCGATACGGAGCAAACTGCAGATCAGCCCGATCGACGGCGTTGCACAACTGCATGAGTCGCGAGATATTCACCGGCCCCGTGACGCGGTAGGTGTCTTGCGGCGACAGGCTGAACTCATCCTGCAGGAAGGATTCGAGATCCGGCGGCGCCGACATGTCGATCTCCAGGCGCACGGCCGCCCCGAAATTCCGTTGGGTCAGCTCCCCCTGCAGGGCCTGTCGAAGATTGGTGATTTCTTCCTCGTCCACAAACAGGTCGCTGTTGCGCGTCACCCGCCACTGATAGCAGCCCTTCACTTCCAGACCCGGGAAGAGTTCTGCCACGAAGGCCCGTATCAGGGTGGTCAGCAGCACGAAGCCATGAGGCAGGCCACAGACCTCTTTCGGCACCTTGATGATGCGTGGCAAGGCACGAGGCGCTGGCAGAATGGCGATGGAGGCGCTGCGGCCGAAGGCGTCCCGGCCCGACAGCGGCACAATGAAATTCAGACTCTTGTTGTAGACCCGCGGGAAGGGGTGAGCGGGATCCAGCCCGATTGGGGTCAGCAGCGGCATGACATCACGCATGAATAAGGCGTGAGCCCACTGGCGGACGTCCTCGCCCCAATTGCGGCTGCTGAGCAGCGCAATACCCTCGTTCTCCAGATCCGGCAAAACCGAGTCGATCAGTAGCGCGTTCTGGCGCGCCACCAGCTCGTGGGTCGCCACATGTATGCGCGCAAAAGCGGTGCTGGGCGTATAGCCATCCGCCGCCACCAGGTCTGGGTTCTGATGCAGCTGTTCCTTCAGGCTGGCGATCCGGATCTCGAAGAACTCGTCCAGGTTCGACCCCACGATGCATAGATAACGCAATCGCTCCAATAGAGGAATGTCCGGCCGCTCGGCCATGGCCAGGACGCGTTCATTGAACTTCAGTAGGGACAGTTCGCGGTTTAGTAATGGAGGGTCGGAAGAACCGGGCAGCATAGATCGCTAGAGTGAAGGCAATATATTGTTTTACTTCAGAAATCTTACCGTTATGTGACACCGTGCCCAAGTGCGGCAAGGACGGAACGGCCCGGGAAACTATAATTGCCCCAGTTCAGTCGCCAAGAGTAGCCTAATGGACACCCTTCTTGCCGCCGTCGACCTCGGGTCGAACAGCTTCCGGCTCTCCATCGGGAGGGTCGTTCAGCTTGATGGCGTGGCACAGATCTACGCCATCGATCGCCTGAAGGAGCATGTGCGCATGGCCGCCGGTCTCC
Organism: Alcaligenaceae bacterium; assembly: GCA_029268265.1. Taxonomy (GTDB): domain Bacteria; phylum Pseudomonadota; class Gammaproteobacteria; order Burkholderiales; family Burkholderiaceae_B; genus Yanghanlia. The sequence goes on from JAJUGH010000008.1 coordinate 20,062, forward strand.
AGGCCGACAACAGTCTTGACCAGGATTCCATCGACCGCGCCATCGCGTCGCTGAAGCGCTTTGCCGAACGCATTGAAGGTTTCCATCCCAATCGCGTCCGCGCCGTGGCCACCAACACATTTCGCACGGCCACCAATGCGCAGGAGGTCCTGCCGCTGCTTGAAGAGGCGCTGGGGTTTCCCATTGAAATCATTTCGGGCCAGGAAGAAGCGCGGCTCATCTTCACCGGTATCTCGCACGAACTTCCGCCTTCGCCCTACCGCCGGCTGATGATCGACATCGGCGGCGGTTCCACCGAAGTCATCATCGGGCAGGAATTCCGGCCCTTGCTGATGTCGTCGCTTCCCATGGGCTGCGTGAGCTACACCCGGCGCTTTTTCCCGGACGGCAAGATCAACGAAGAACGGATGCAGCAGGCCATCCTGGCGGCGCGTCGCGAAATCGAAACCATTGCGCGCCCCTATAAGAAAACGGGATGGCAGGAAGGCTATGGTTCGTCCGGGACGGCGAAAGGCCTGATTGCCGTGCTTGAAGAGACCGGCATGTCGCCCAAGGGCATCACGCGCACGGGCCTGGAACGCCTGAAGGCGAAGCTGGTGCGCGACGGCCATGTCGACATGGACACCCTCCCCGGCCTGAAGGAAGACCGCGCAGTGGTGCTGGCCGGCGGGCTTGCCATCATGCTTGCCGCATTCCTGGAATTGAAAATCAAGGTCATGCAGCCGGGCAACGGCGCCTTGCGCATGGGGGTTCTGTACGACCTGCTGGGCCGGGATTCGAAGCACGACAAGCGCGACGAGACCGTTAAGCAGTTCATGCGGCGCTACCACATCGACACGCGCCAGGCCGAGCGGGTGGGACGCGTGGCCAAGGCCTTGTTTGAACAACTCGGGTTGCCGGCAGGCAGTGAAAAAGACGAGCTGGCCCGCATTGTGGGCTGGGTGGCAAAGCTCCACGAAGTGGGCATCAGCATCGCCCACGCCAACTACGACAAGCACACCGCCTATATCCTTGGCAACGCCGACATGCCCGGCTTCTCTACGCACGACCAGGCGCAGCTTTCCGCATTCGCGCTGGGTCACCAGGGGAAGCTGCCCAAGCGCATGCCGGAGGACTCGCGCAACCGGCGCCTGGCTCTGTTCTGCCTGCGGCTCGCGGTACTGCTTTGCCGGCGCCGCGAAGATCTTCCCGAACTGCCGCTATCGATCAAGGTGCACGCCAAACGCATCACCATTCGAGCCTCTGAGGAATGGGTGGAGTCCCGCCCCCTGACCGCTTATTCCCTGCAAGGCGAACAGGAAGAATGGAAGAAGGCGGGCTTCACCATTCATCTGGAGAAGGTGCCTGCCGCCTATTCCATGCCGAAGTGACGGCGATAGCGGGGATCCATGTCTTCCAAATCCAGGAAGATTGGGAAGTCAGCGGTGTTGAAATCGGGATCCCAAGCGGGCTCACCGCAAATGCGGCCACCCACCTTCAGGTAACCCTTGATTAGAGGTGGCGTACGCGCCGGTGCATCGACGTCCAGATGCCGCACCGGGTAGGCATGATGCGGCCTGAGCCGTGGAAGCCGGGGCGATGAGGCCATCACTCGCCGCGCCTCATGCCACACATGGGCCGCCGCCATTCCCCCATCCCGCAGGCTGACGCTGGCGCAGCCCAGCACATAGCGCAGATCCAAGTGCTTCACTACGTTGGCGATGCCTGCCCAGAGAAGCATGATGACGCCGCCATTTCGGTAGTCGGGGTGGATGCAGGAGCGCCCCAGCTCGATGGTGAGATGCCGGTAGGGCTCCAGCGCAGTCAGATCGAACTCCGATTCGGAATACCAGCGACCCAGTCGCTGCGCATTGACCGGCGTGAGCAGGCGGTACGTTCCCACAACGCGACCGCTGTGCTGTTCTCGCACCATCAGGTGTTCGCACCAGGGATCGTATTCATCGGCATCCACGCCTGACGTGGCGCCCGCGAGTGTGGCTTGCAGCTCTCCTGAAAATACGGAATACCGCAGGCGCTGCACGGCTTCGAGTTCTTGAGCCGTGCGCACCATGGCGAGCTCGAGTGTGCCCGTTGCCAGGCTAGGCAACGGGACCGGGCGGGCCGTAGAGGGATGGTGTTTCGTGGTTTCCAACATGGCAATGTACCGGGGGCCGACTGACAATGGCCGCCATTATGGGAAGCCAATGTGTCAGGACTCCGACGAATACATTACCCGTTTGTTAATTCCACTGCAACAAGCTGTTGCATACCCTCTTGAGCCAGCGCTTCGTCTTCCGCCTCGACCATGAGACGCAGCTTGGGCTCCGTACCGGACGCGCGGATAAGGACACGCCCTCGCCCCGCCAGCATGGCTTCCACGTCTTGACGCGCCTTGCCCAGACCGGCGTGATTCTGCCAATCCAGGCCGTTCTCCAGGGGCACGTTGATCATCAACTGCGGGAACATGCGTAAATCGCCCACGTGTTCAGCCAGGGTACCGCCATGGCGGGCCATGGCTTGCAGCACCTGCAAGGCGGCGATGATGCCGTCGCCCGTGGTGTGCTGGTCCAGGCACAGCAGGTGACCCGAGCTTTCACCGCCCAGCTGCCAGCCTTTCTGCAGCAGCATTTCCAGGACGTAGCGGTCTCCCACCTTGGCGCGTTCGAAGGGCACGCCGATTTCCTGCATGCGCTTTTCAAAACCGAAATTGGTCATCAACGTACCGACGACACCATCGACCTTCCGATGCCGCATGCGGTCGCGGATGATCACGTAAAGGAGTTCGTCGCCGTTATAGAGGCGGCCGGTGGAGTCCACCATCTGGAGGCGGTCCGCGTCGCCATCGAGCGCGATTCCGAGGTCGGCCCCGTGTTTGCGGACTTCTTCGACCAGATGCTCAGGGTGCGTCGCGCCCACACCCTCATTGATGTTGAAGCCGTCGGGAGCGCAGCCGACTTCCACCACTTCTGCACCCAATTCACGGAACACGTGGGGCGCAATGTGATAAGCAGCCCCGTGTGCGGCGTCGACCACGATGGACAGGCCGGAGAGGGCAAGTTCGTTGGGGAACGAACTCTTGCAGAATTCGATATAGCGACCCGCGGCGTCATCGATGCGCCGGGCACGGCCCAGGTGCTCGGAATCCACGCATTCCAGCGGGCCGTCGAGCATAGCTTCGATTTCGGATTCCACCTCATCGGGCAGCTTCATGCCGTTGCCCGCGAAGAACTTGATGCCGTTGTCGTGATAAGGATTGTGCGATGCGCTGATGACGATGCCCGCGACCAGTCGCAAGGTACGCGCGAGATACGCCACGGCCGGCGTGGGCACCGGGCCTGCCAGCAGTACGTCAATGCCCGCGGCCGAGAGACCGGCTTCTAGCGCGGACTCCAGCATGTAGCCGGAGATTCGCGTGTCCTTGCCGATTACGACCGTCGGCCGCCCATGGCCCGGCTGCCGGCGCGCGAGCACGCGGCCGGCGGCATAGCCCAGGCGCAGGGCAAATTCGGCGTTGATGGTGGGCCCGCCGACGCGGCCACGAATGCCGTCGGTGCCAAAATATTTACGTTCACTCATACGAAGGATTCATCCTTGAGGGTCAGCCATATTTTTACCGCATCCACCGTCTCGGCGACATCATGCACTCGGAGAATGTGGGCTCCTTTCTCTAGGCCAAAGAGCGCAGCCGCCAGGCTGGCCGCAACGCGCTCCCGAGGCTCCCGCCCCACCACATGTCCGAGCATGGATTTGCGTGACAAGCCCAGCAGCCACGGCAAGCCGTCGACCGTCATCGTTTCCAGGTGACGCAGCATAGAGTAGTTCTGGCCCGCTGTCTTGCCGAATCCGAAGCCCGGATCCAGCACTATGCGACGGTTGTCGATGCCGGCCTCGCGCAACACCTGAACGCGCTCCGCGAGGAAGTCGCGCACCTCACGAAGGACGTCATCATAGCGCGGCGCCTGCTGCATGCTGCGCGGCTCGCCTTGCATGTGCATGATGCACAGGCCGCAGCGGCTGCCCGCCACCACGTCGATCGCTCCAGGTTCCTGCAACGCACGTATGTCGTTGATCATGTCGGCACCAGCCTCGAGGGCCCTGCGCATGACTTCCGGCTTGAAAGTATCGACCGACAGCGGCACCCCCGTGCTGCGCAATGCCTCGATAATGGGCAGCACCCGGTCAAGTTCCTGCTGCAGGGGTACCGGATCGGCGCCTGGGCGCGTGGATTCGCCACCGACGTCGATCATATCGGCGCCGTCTTCGATCATGCAGTGAGCGCGGTCGAGAATCTGTTGGGGTGAAACGCTGCCCGTACCGTCGGAGAACGAGTCGGGGGTGACGTTCAGGATCCCCATGATCAAAGGGCGCCCGAGATCGAGCTCGAAGCGCCCACATTGCATCGTACTTGGCATGGTTTTGTTACTGGATTGGAAACGAACCGCCCCGCTCGAAGGCGGGGCGGGTTCCTGTCAGACGGGCGTGGCGGCTGTGCTGCCACCCGTGTTCGGAGAGATGCCCGCAGCGGGCGGCACCTGATCCGATGTGTCGGGCGGAGGCGCCGACGACTTGGGTGCACGAGGCGGACGCCCTTCCATGATGTCGTCGATCTGCTCGGAATCAATGGTCTCCCACTCGAGCAGCGCTTCGGCCATGGCGTGCATCTTGTCGCTGTTGTCTTCAATCAGCTTGCGCGCCACTGCATATTGCTCGTCGATGATCTTGCGGATCTCCGAATCGACCTTCTGCATGGTGGCTTCCGACATATGGGTCGTCTTGGTGACACTGCGGCCCAGGAAGACCTCGCCTTCGTTCTCGGCGTACACCATGGGGCCGAGTTCGTCGGTCATCCCGTAACGCGTGACGATGTCGCGAGCAATGGCGGTGGCCCGTTCGAAGTCGTTGGAAGCGCCCGTAGTCATCTGATTCATGAACACTTCCTCGGCGATGCGGCCACCGAAGAGTACGGCGATCATGTTCAGCAGGCGTTCCTTGTCCATGCTGTAGCGATCGGTCTCGGGCAGCTGCATGGTAACGCCCAACGCCCGGCCGCGCGGGATGATGGTGACCTTGTGCACCGGGTCAGTCTTGGGCAGCAGGCGAGCCACCAACGCGTGACCGGACTCGTGGTAAGCCGTATTGCGGCGCTCTTCTTCGGGCATGACCATGGTGCGACGCTCGGCGCCCATGATGATTTTGTCTTTCGCCTTTTCGAAGTCGCCCATTTCGACGGTACGGCCGTTACGGCGCGCGGCAAACAGCGCGGCTTCGTTCACCAGGTTGGCCAGGTCAGCACCCGAGAAACCCGGGGTACCCCGTGCCAGTACGGTGGCGTCCACATCAGTCGCCAGCGGCACCTTGCGCATGTGTACTTTCAGAATCTGCTCGCGGCCGCGGATATCGGGCAGCGCCACGACCACCTGACGGTCGAAACGACCCGGACGCAGCAAGGCGGGATCCAGCACATCAGGGCGGTTGGTGGCAGCCACCACGAGCACGCCCTGGCCGGTTTCGAAGCCGTCCATCTCGACCAGCAGCTGGTTGAGCGTTTGTTCGCGTTCGTCGTTACCCCCGCCCAGGCCGGCACCGCGCTGGCGGCCGACGGCGTCGATTTCATCAATGAAGATGATGCAAGGTGCCTGTTTCTTGGCATTCTCGAACATGTCGCGTACACGGGCTGCCCCCACGCCGACGAACATTTCAACGAAGTCCGAGCCGGAAATACTGAAGAACGGTACCTTGGCTTCGCCGGCGATCGCCTTGGCCAGCAAGGTTTTCCCGGTACCGGGCGAACCGACCAGCAGCACGCCGCGCGGGATACGCCCGCCGAGTCGCTGGAACTTGGTGGGATCGCGCAGGAAGTCGACCAGCTCCTGGACGTCTTCCTTGGCTTCGTCGCACCCGGCGACGTCGGCAAAGGTGACGTGGTTGGTGTTTTCATCAAGCATGCGTGCGCGCGACTTGCCGAAGCTGAACGCACCGCCCTTTCCGCCGCCCTGCATCTGCCGCATGAAGAAGATCCACACGCCGATCAGGAGCAGCATCGGGAACCAGGAAATGAACAGGCTCGTCAGGAAGGACGGCTCTTCGCGAGCACGACCGGAGACTTGTACGCCGTTCTTGACCAGTTCTGGCACCATCCAGAGGTCGCCGGGAGAGGTCAGGCTGTACGGGCGCCCGGAATCCGGCGTCACGTAGAGCGTGTCGCCCTGGATGTCGACCTTGCTGATGCGGCCTGCTTGCGCATCGGTCATGAACTGGGTGTAGGTCACGTTGTCGGTGATGGGTGCACGGCCGTCGAACTGCTTGAACACAGTGAACAGCACCAATGCGATCACCATCCAGATCGCCACTTTGGAAAACGAGTTGTTCAAAGCCAACCTCCTAAAAACTGCGCCCCGGTGCCGTACGGCGACGGTCGATTCCGCCCGGGTGAATGACGGCGCTTCCTGAAGTTTAGTGTGGCAGCGGGAAGCCTGATGCCCGAGTGGCGGGGTGGCCAAGCAAGCCCCTGCATGAGGCTCCACTTGACATATGGTCAAGCGTCCATTCTAACCGAAGGACGCCCATGTGTTTACAAAAACCTTAAAGCAATATCGCTCACTCTTTCAGACCCCGCGCGACCAG
>JAJUGH010000009.1 GCA_029268265.1 Alcaligenaceae bacterium
ACCCGCGGAGGCGTATTCAGCAATGAGATGATCGACGCCTATATCGAGTTGAAGATGGCCGAAATCACCCGCCTGCGCATGACCACGCATCCGGTCGAATTCGATATGTACTACAGCCTGTAGGCCGCTAGCCGCTGCTGCGGCGGCGGCGCGGTGCAACCGGAAGCACGCCATGGATGTCAACGCGTATGACCTGTTGTCGACGGCCGTGCTTCTGCTTGACCACTGCGGCCGGATCGATCACGCCAATACCGCGGCCGAGGAGCTTTTCGGCATGTCGCGCCGCGCACTGGCAGGCCACGCTGCGGCCGACCTGCTCGGAGACGACGGTTTCCTGCAAGCGCATATCCCGGACGCCATGGCCGGGCGGTTCGGCATACTCAAGCAGGCGCTTACCGTTACACGGCCGGACGGCGTGCTGCCGGTGGGCGTTTCCGTCGTTCCTCTCGGTGAGGGGGCGCCTTGGGCGGCGCTGATCGAAGTACGCATCATGGAGCAGCATCTGCTTGCCGAGCGGCATCAGCAGTTGGGCAAGGAGCTGGCCGCGCAACGGGAAACCCTTCGCAATCTGGCGCATGAAGTGAAGAATCCGCTGGGCGGGCTTCGGGGCGCCGCCCAGCTGCTTGACACCGAGCTGGGCGATCATGGCTTGCGCGAATATACCGGTGTCATCATGGCTGAAGCGGATCGCCTCGCTCATCTGGTGGATCGCCTGATTACGCCCCAGGGCGCGAGCCTGCGCAAGTCGCTGCTCAATATCCACGAGGTGTGCGAGCGGGTCCGCATGCTGGTGGGGGCAGAGTTCACCGCTGTCAAAATCCAGCGCGATTACGACGCCTCGCTGCCGGAGCTTTCCGGTGACTTCTCCAGGTTGCTTCAGGCGCTGCTCAACATTGCGCGTAATGCCGCCCAGGCACTCACGGAGCAGACCGGTCCGGAATCACCCACCATGATTCTGCGCACGAGAGTGGCGCGACAGGTGCTGCTGCCCGGCCACCATGCCCGTCTGGCTATCGTCGTATCAGTGATCGATAACGGCCCGGGCGTGCCGCCCGACCTGGCCGACAAGCTTTTTCATCCTCTGGTCACCGGGCGCGCCAATGGAACGGGGCTCGGGCTCAGCCTGGCCCAGGAGTTTGTGGTGCAGCACGGCGGACTGCTGGAATGGGAATCCCGGCCGGACCGCAGCGAATTTCATATAACCTTGCCGGTGGAGTCGACATGAACGCAGTCTGGATAGTGGACGACGATCAAAGCATCCGCTGGGTGCTGGAAAAGGCGCTGGCAAAGGCCGGCATGGCGGCGCGCAGTTTTGCTTCCGGCGATGAGTTGCTGGAGAGCCTCGAAGACGAGCCGCCATCCGTACTCGTGACCGACATACGCATGCCGGGGATCAATGGCCTGGACCTGTTGCGCAGAGTGAAGGAGCGGGTCCCGGATCTGCCGGTTATCGTCATGACGGCCTTTACGGACCTGGAAAGCACGGTAGAGGCCTTTCAGAAGGGCGCCTTCGAATTTCTGCCGAAACCGTTTGATGTTCCATCCGCCGTCGCGCTGATCGAACGCGCGGCTCAGCGCGACACCACCGCGTCGCGCGAAACCGCACAAGCCCCTGCCAGGCTTGCCCAGGGGCGCAGCATGATGCAGTCTTCTTCACCTGCCATGCAGGAGGTCTTTCGGGCGATCGGTCGCCTGGCCTCATCCCACGTGACCGTGTTGATTACCGGGGAGTCCGGGTCGGGCAAGGAATTGATCGCCCGGGCCCTGCACCAACACGGCAGCCGGTCCCAGGGGCCTTTTGTGGCGCTGAATGCGGCGGCTATTCCCAAGGACCTTCTGGAAGCTGAGCTTTTTGGTCATGAGCGCGGCGCCTTCACCGGGGCGACGCAGCTTCGGCGCGGGCGCTTTGAGGAAGCGGGCGGGGGCACGCTGTTTCTGGACGAGATCGGGGACATGCCGTTCGACCTGCAGACACGGCTATTGCGTGTGCTCGCCGAGGGCACCTTCTACCGCGTGGGCGGGTCGCAAGCGATACGCGCCGACGTACGCATCATCGCGGCCACTCACCAACCGCTCGAGCAACGGGTAGAAGAGGGGCGTTTCCGCGAAGACCTCTTTCATCGCCTCAACGTCATCCGCCTTCGTCTCCCGCCCTTGCGGGAGCGGCGAGAAGATATTCCGGCACTTGCCCAGCTATTCCTGCGCAACAGTGCGCAAGACCTCGGCGTCGAACCGCGTGAGCTGTCGCCGGAAGCGATGGAAGCGCTCCTGGCATTCGACTATCCCGGCAATATCCGGCAGCTTGAGAACTTCTGTCAGTGGCTGACCGTCATGTCGTCGAGTCGATGGATCGAGGCCAAGGACCTTCCCCCGGAGCTGCAGCGCGGCCCTTCGCTCATTCTTAACAGCCAGGATGCGCTCACGGTCGAAACGGCCAGTGAGGGACAGACCGATCTTGCATCGGGGGGGCATGGCCTCGGTGTCGCACCGGCAGAGGGCAGCCCCGCCCCGGAACCCGAATGGGAGAAATTGCTGATGAAGGAGGCGCTGGAGCGTCTGGCGCGCAAGGAGCCGGCCGTCATGACCTCACTTTGCCGCGATTTCGAACGTGTGATGATATCGGCGGGCCTGTCATTCAGCCGTGGTCGGCGTGTCGAAGCGGCACAGCGACTGGGTATAGGCCGAAACACGCTTACTCGCAAATGCTCGGAACTGGGCCTGGATGACCCGAGTGCCTGAGAGGACTTACTCGGCAGCCAGCCCTCGCTGATAGGCGCGCGCACGTTGCGCCATGAGTACCTCGCGCTTGATGAAATCAGACACGAAGGGCGTGGCGGGCGCGTTGTGCAGCGCGTAGGGGGTGTCCCACTGCACCAGGCGGCCTTCATGCATGATGCCGATACGATCGGCGATGGCGAAGGCTTCGGCCTGGTTGTGAGTGACGAGCAGGGCAGTATGGCCCGTCTTCTTCAGGATATCGCGCAGCTCGAAAGCGAGGCGCTCGCGTGTATCCACATCCAGATTCGAGAAAGGCTCATCGAGCAGCAGCAGGCGGGGCTCCGGCGCCAACGCGCGAGCCAGCGCCACACGCTGCTGTTGACCGCCGGACAGCTCATGCGGATAGCGGTGGGCGGCGTCTGCGAGCCCCACCAGGACCAGCATTTCGTGCACCCGTTCCTTGCGGGCCGCCTTATCGTAACGGCGCAGGCCGAAGCCGACGTTTCCGGCGACGTCCAGGTGCGGAAAAAGGGCGTAGTCCTGGAACATCATGCCCACCTGGCGGTCCTGCGGCTCAATGGCGTCGCCGGGAGAGGAAATCAGCCGTTCGCCCAGGCGTATACCGCCGGAGCGCAAGGGCTCAAAACCCGCAATGGCGCGCAGGATGGTGGTCTTGCCGCAGCCGGAAGACCCGAGCAGGCAGCCGATGTGTCCTTGCCTGAGCGTGAGGCTCAGGTTCGAGACCACGGGCAGCACGCCCTCCGGTGTGTCGTAGGCAAGCGAAATTTTGTCGAGCAGCAGTAGATCGGACATGTCAGTAAACCGGTTTCAGCTGTGTGCGAGCCAACAGCACGACGGGCAGCAGGCCGGCCAGTACGATCGCCAGCGCCGCCACGGCGCCTTCTTCGTAGGTGCCGCGCGAGGCCTCGGCATATAGCCAGGTCGCCAGGGTTTCGAAGCCGGCCGGTCGCAACAACAGGGTGGCCGGCAATTCCTTCATCGCGTCGACGAAAACCAGCAGACCCGCGGCGCCCAGGGCAGGGCGCAATAGTGGAAGGTGCACGCGACGCAGGGTCCCGGCCGGTGTCTCGCCCAACAGACGTGCGGCTTGCTCGAGCGAAGGCGGAATTCGTGCAAGCCCGCTTTCCACGCCTCCGACCGATATTGCGAGAAATCGAATGACGTAGGCACAGACGAGCGCGCCGACCGAACCCATGAGCCAGAGCGCCGGCTCTGTGCCCATGAGCTGGCTTCTCAGGACGGAAATGAGACCGTCAAAGGCAATAAGGGGCGTCAGCAGCCCGATGGCCAGCACCGTTCCGGGGATGGCATAGCCGGTGGTCGCGATCCGTGCACAAGCCCGGGCAAGGGTGGGGCGGTCGGAATGGCGCACGGCACGCGCCGCCCATGCCGCCACGAGTCCGCAGAGCAGTGTGAAGAAGGTTGCCAGCAGTGCCACCTTCAGGGTGTTGCCGGCGCTTGCCAGGAGCTGATCGGAAACGCTGCCGGTGATGGCCAGGTGCTTCAGCGTTTCACTGCCCAGGTAAATGGCAGGCGCGATAAAGCCGATCACCACCGGCGTCCATCCCAGCGCGGCGGCAATGAGCGCCTGCAGGCCGGACAACCGCCTGGCCTGTACCGGCCGGGCACGAAGGTTGGATGCGTAGCGCTGGCGCTTGCGGCCACGGCGTTCCAGCAGTACCAGCAGCGCCACCATCGCCAGCATGGCGAGGGCAATTTGGGCGGCACCGGCCAGGTCGTTGCGCGTGACCCAGGTGGTGTAGACGGAGACCGTAAGGGTCTGCACGCCCAGGAACTCGGAAGCCCCGATGTCGTTCAGGGCTTCCAGCAACGCGAGGCTGACACCGATCGCGATGCCCGGACGCGCCATCGGGAGGGCGACGCGCAGGAATACGCCGCGGCCCGTCTCACCCAGCACACGGGCCGCTTCAAGCAGACTGGCTGCCTGCGTGGCGAACATGATGCGCGTGCTGAGATACACGTAGGGGTAGAGCACGAAACCGAGCAGGACAATGGCCCCCGGCAGCGAGCGCAGGTCAGGAAGCCGGAATTCACGCGGACTGGAATAACCCAGGACATCACGGATCAGGCCTTGCACCGGCCCGATGGGATGCAGGATGTCGAGGTAGGCGAATGCGACGATATAAGTCGGGACGGCCAGCGGCAACAGCAACGCCCAAGATAATATGGAGCGCCCCGGAAATTGATACGCCGTGATGAGCCAGGCGGCGCCGACCCCGAGTGCCGTGACCAGGACGGCCACTCCGGCCAACAGCAGTACGGTGTTCAGAAAGGCGAAGGGCAGGACGTGTTCGAGCAGATGTCGCCAATGTTCGAAGGAACCCTGTCCGGCATGCCACAGTAGTGTGACAACGGGCGCCAATACGCCGGCGGCGATCAGAACGCCGGCGACCTGCCACGGTCTGCCGGCTTCACTGCTAAAGAAAAGTTTCAGGCCGCCGCGGCGGGGGCGCGTTGCCGCACCACCCGTAGCAGCCTTTACTGGTAAAGCGGATGCGCTTCCAAGAGAGGAGGGTTCAGTTGTTGAAGCCAACTTTGTCCACCAGCTCGCTGGCTTCCTTCCGGTGCTTGGCGATCTCGGTGAGCGGCAGCGGATCCACCACAAGCTTGCCGAAGCTCTCCACGACGGGATCAAGCTCCACGCCTTCCTTCACCGGATATTCGTAATTCGCCTTGGCGTACATGGCCTGCGCCTTGTCGGAGACGAGGTATTCCAGCAGACGGACTGCTTCCTCGCGGTTGGGCGCATGTCGCGCCACCGCCGCGCCCGAAATGTTCACGTGCGTGCCGCGACTGTCCTCGTTGGCGAAGGTCGGGCGCACGACCTTGATGGCCTCGCCCCACTTGTGTGCATCGCTTCCGGGCTCCGCGTTCTTCATGCGGCCCACGTAATAGGCGTTGGCGATGCCGATGTCGCAAATGCCGCCAAGGATGTCCCGTGCCACATCACGGTCGCCGCCGGCCGCCTTGCGGGCGAGATTGTTCTTTAGATTGCGCAGCCAGTCTTCCGTGGCCTCCAGACCGTTATGGGCGATCATCGCCGCGATGAGGGCGGTGTTGTAAGGGTGCTGCCCGGATCGGATGCAGACCTTGCCCTTCCAGCGTGGATCCGCAAAGGCTTCGTAAGTAATCGCCTTTACGTCGAGGTCCGCCGCCACGTACGCCACCCGGTCGCGCAGCGATAGCGTGTACCACTGGTTGTCGGCGCCTCGGAGGTTCTCGGGGATCACATCGCGCAGGACCTTGGAGTCGACAGGCTGTGTCACGCCCGCCTCGACGAGGTCGAGCAGGTTGCCGATGTCTACGGTCATGAGTACGTCGGCCGGTGATTTGTCGCCTTCCGCCTTCACGCGTTCGATGAGGCCATCCTTTACGAAGACGGTATTGACCTTCACTCCCGTATCTTTCGCGAATTCGTCGAGCAGCGGCTGGATGAGGCGCGGTTCACGCGTGGTATACAGGTTCACCTCCTGTGCCGTTGCGCTGAACGTCATGCCCGAAAACAGCATGGCCCCGGCCAACAGCGTCGCGTAGAATGCAGGCCGCCGTCTTGATTCGAATCGCATGGGTAGTCTCCTGTGGAAGGGGGGCCTCGGTGCCATCCCATGGCACCTGCCCGAAAGGAGCGGGTATTATAAAATAATAATGATTCTCAAGTAGAATACTATAGTCTGGCGGGCGGTCGGCGGCGTTTCGCCGCGCTTTCTTTGATCCAGCTTAAGAAATCAGCGTGTCTGCCAGCGCCACGCATGCGCGGATCGCTTATATTTCCCCATACTGACCACGCAAATTCTCTTCCTACGGCTACATGGCAGCTTTCAATACCGAACAAGTCCTCAGTGTGCATCACTGGAACGACACGCTTTTCTCTTTCACCACCACTCGAGACACGTCGCTGCGCTTCCAGAACGGCCATTTCGTGATGATCGGGCTCGAGGTTGCCGGCAAACCGCTGATGCGTGCCTACAGCATCGCTAGCGCGAACTACGAAGAACAGCTCGAGTTCCTCAGCATCAAGGTGCCGGACGGCCCCCTGACTTCTCGTCTGCAGCATCTGAAGGTGGGCGACGACATCCTGGTGAGCCGCAAGCCGGTCGGCACACTTGTGGTGGACGACTTGCGCCCCGGCAAGCACCTGTACCTGTTTGCCACAGGCACCGGCCTGGCGCCGTTCATGAGCATCATCAAGGACCCGGAGGTCTACGATCGCTTCGAAAAGATCGTGCTGATCCATGGCGTGCGCTACAAGAGCGAACTGGCCTACCACGATTACATTTGCGACGAGCTCCCTGCGAACGAGTATTTCGGCGAAATGGTGCGCGATAAGCTCATTTACTATCCGACCGTAACGCGCGAGGCCTTCCGCAACGAAGGCCGAATCACGAAACTGGTCGAGTCCGGCAAGATATTCGAGGATATCGGCCTGCCATTGCTCAACCCTGAGACCGATAGGGCAATGATCTGCGGCAGCACCGCCATGCTGGCCGACATCTCCAGCATGCTTGACGCCCGGGGCTTCAAGGTATCAGCCGGCGTGGGCCAACCCGGCGACTACGTAATCGAGCGCGCATTCGTCGATAAATGACGGGCACTCTTGTTTGATGTGGCTATGGCCGCGTACACTCTGATAGAAGTCATCAACCTACGCGGGGTATTCCACAAATGAGCAAGGAAATCATTCATACCGACGCCGCGCCCGCGGCGGTCGGGCCCTATTCGCAAGCGGTGGCCGTCACTTCCGGGCGTACGGTGTACCTGTCGGGCCAGATCGGGCTCGAGCCCGGCACGGGTGAATTGGTCTCCGAAAACTTCGAAGGCCAGGTACGACAGGCTTTCGCCAACATGAAAGCCGTGATCGAAGCCGCCGGCGGCTCGCTCAACGACATCGTCAAGCTGAACCTGTTTCTCACCGACCTGAGCAAGTTCGGCAGCGTCAATGCCATCATGGCAGACCTGATCCCGCAGCCGTATCCGGCACGCTCCACCATCGGCGTGGCCAGCCTGCCCAAGGGCGCGCAGTTCGAAGTCGAAGCCATCATCGTGGTTTGATCGCGGGCTCATAACAACCCATGTCGGAACACACGGCCGCCCCCGTGGACCGTCAGACCGCCAGCACCGCAAACGCATCCGAACGCAAGCTGCAGCGGCTTGGCCTGGTGGAGCCATCCGACTTCGTCGTCCATCTGCCCATCCGCTACGAAGACGAAACCAAACTGGATCGTATCGGCAGCCTCAGGCCGGGTCAGGTGGTGCAGGTGGAAGGCGAGATCCTCCACAGCGAGGTCCAGTTGCGGCCCCGCCGGCAACTGGTGGCCGCCATAGGCGACGGCAGCGGGCGTCTGTATCTGCGCTGGCTGCATTTCTACCCCAACCAAAGACGGCAGGTCGAGACGGGGCGGCGCGTAAGGGTACGAGGCGAAGTGCGGGTGGGCTTCAATGGCTGCGAAATCGTCCACCCCCGCGTCACCGTGGCGGGTAGCGCGCTGCCCGATTCCCTGACACCGGTGTATCCGACCACCGACGGGCTAACTCAACCGGTGTTGCGCCGTGCCATACGCCAGGCACTGGAGCAGGCGGATCTGTCCGAGTCACTGCCGCCCCAGCTGGTTCATTCGCTGGGGCTGCCGTCGTTCGAAGAAGCGATCCGGATCCTGCACGGCCCTCCCGCCGGAATGTCGATTGAACAATTGGTGGAACGAGGCCATCCCGCATGGCGCCGCATCAAGTTCGATGAGTTGCTGGCGCAGCAGTTATCCCTGGCGCTTGCGCGCCGGCACCGCCGGAAGCAGCGGGCGCACCCGCTACCAGCAGAAAGTGCACTTTCGCCGCGGCTTCGGGCCGGCCTGCCATTCTCCCTGACCGATGCGCAGGAGCGGGTGGTGAGCGAGATTTCCGCCGACCTGACACGCGATTACCCCATGCACCGCCTCCTTCAAGGGGATGTGGGCAGCGGCAAGACGGTAGTGGCCGCCTTCGCGGCCGTGCAGGCGATCGGAGCAGGGCGGCAGGTCGCCATCATGGCGCCTACCGAGATCCTGGCGGAGCAGCATTTCCGCAAGTTGGCGGCCTGGCTGGAACCGTTGGATGTGAAGGTGGCATGGCTGACCGGCAGTCTGCCCTTGCGGCAACGGCGGGCAGCCGTTGAAGCCATTGCCGCCGGCACGGTGGACCTCGTCATTGGCACACAGGCCCTGATTCAAGACAAGGTCACCTTTGATCGCCTCGGGCTGGTAATTCTCGACGAGCAACATCGATTCGGCGTCGCACAGCGGCTGGAACTCAACCGCAAAGGCGAGGACGCCGACGAGACGGCCGGCGCGCCCCGCGTGCCGCACCAATTGAATATGAGCGCCACACCCATTCCTCGTACGCTGGCCATGACGTTCTTCGCCGATCTCGACGTCTCGATGATCGACGAGCTGCCGCCCGGACGCAGCCCAGTCATCACCAAGCTCGTGTCCGACGCACGTCGAGACGAAGTGCTGTCGCTGGTCCACCGCGAAGTCGTTGCCGGCCGGCAGGCGTATTGGGTCTGTCCGCTGGTCGAGGAAAGTGAAGCCCTGCAGCTGCAGACGGCGGTCGACACCCATGCGGTCCTTGCGGCCGCGTTTCCCGACATGTCGGTTGGGTTGGTCCATGGCCGCATGACGCCCGCCGACAAGCAAGAGGTGATGACCGGATTTCGCAATGGCGATGTCCAGTTGCTCGTCGCCACCACCGTGATTGAAGTCGGCGTGGACGTTCCCAATGCCTGCCTGATGATCATCGAGCACGCCGAGCGGTTCGGCCTGGCGCAGCTGCATCAGCTGCGAGGGCGGGTGGGGCGGGGCAGTGGGCAGTCGGTCTGCGTACTGATGTACCAGGGCCCCCTTAGTGCGGTGGCGCGCGAGCGGCTCAAGGCCATGTATGAGACCACCGACGGCTTCGAGATCGCTCGTCGCGATCTCGAGCAGCGGGGCCCGGGCGAGTTCCTCGGGATGCGGCAATCGGGCCAGGAGCTGCTGCGTTACGCCGACCTGGAGTCGGACGGAGGGCTGGTCGAGCAGGCCAGACAGGCCGCAGCCGAGCTGCTGGAGTCTCATCCGGAACATGTGCGCAAGCACCTGCAGCGCTGGATGCGCGGCCGCCAGGATTTATTGAGAAGTTGATCTGACAGGAAGCAGCAGATGACCCTGACCGAACTTAAGTACATCGTCGCCGTGGCCAGAGAGCGGCATTTCGGCCGTGCGGCTGAGGCCTGCTTCGTCAGTCAGCCCACGTTGTCGGTTGCGATTCGCAAGCTGGAGGACGAACTCGGCGTGGTGCTCTTCGAGCGGGGCGCCGGCGAGATCGGCGTGACCGACGTAGGGCTGCGCGTGGTGACCCAGGCTCAGAAGGTGCTCGAGGAAGCCGCGATGCTCAAGGAAATCGCGCGGCAGGGCGAGGATCCGCTGGCCGGCCCGCTACGGGTAGGCATCATTTACACCATTGCGCCGTATTTGCTGCCGCGGCTGGTGCCCACCCAGGTGGAGCATACGCCTCAGATGCCGCTGGTCCTGCAGGAGAACTACACCGCCAGGCTGCTGGAATTGCTGCGTCAGGGAGAACTGGACTGCGCCATTGTTGCGCTTCCTATTCCCGAAACCGCATTGAACATCGAGCCGCTGTACGATGAACCCTTCGTCGTCGCCGTACCGGCCCAGCACCCGTGGGCAAAACGCAAACAGGTGGACCCGAACGAACTCAAGGATGAAACCATGCTGCTCTTGGGTTCCGGCCACTGTTTCCGCGACCAGGTGCTTGAAGTATGCCCAGAGTTTTCGCGCTATTCCGCCTCCAGCGAAGGCATCCAGCGCAGCTTCGAGGGGTCGTCGCTGGAAACGATCCGTCATATGGTGGCGGCGGGCATCGGCATTACGGTGTTGCCTGCCAGTTCGCTGGGCCTGGTGGGTTCCGCAGAAAGCCGCGAGGGCCAACTCCTTCGCTATATCCCTTTTGAAGAGCCTGTGCCTGACCGTCGGGTAGTGCTGGTATGGCGCAAGAGTTTCCCGCGTCCGGCTGCCATGCGGGCACTGAGCCAGAGCATTCGTGAATGCGGGCTTCCGGGCGTCCGCTACATCGACAAGAGTAGCTAGGGTTTTCCCCTGCGGGCGGCATCGTGGGCCGTGGCGTGGGCCCCGCCGGTGTATGCTAGGTTGCGATTTTCCCGGAGGATTTATGAAAGCGAAATTCACTCCCGTTGCGGCGGCGCTGGGCCTTGCGGCCGGCTTGCTCATGTCCGCAGGCGCTCATGCCAATGACACCATTCGTATTGCGGTCGCCGGCCCCTTCACCGGCGCGGTGACCCAGTACGGCGCCATGGTCAAGGAAGGCGTGGACACCGCCATTGAAATGATCAACGCTTCCGGCGGCGTGCTCGGCAAGCAGCTCGAAGCCGTGGTGATGGACGATTCCTGCGAGCCCAAGCAGGGGCCCGTGGTGGCCAACCGCGTGGTGAATGACGGCATCAATTATGTCGTTGGTCATGTATGTTCGGGCGCTACCATTGCCGCCACGAACATTTACGACAGCGAAGGGATACTCATGGTTTCGCCCTCGGCCACAGCCCCGGCCGTGACCGACGGCAAGAACTACGAGATGATTTTCCGCACCATCGGTCGCGATGACCAGCAGGGTCCCG
The DNA here is from genome assembly GCA_029268265.1 of Alcaligenaceae bacterium. Classification (GTDB taxonomy): domain Bacteria; phylum Pseudomonadota; class Gammaproteobacteria; order Burkholderiales; family Burkholderiaceae_B; genus Yanghanlia. The sequence continues at coordinate 11,420 of JAJUGH010000009.1, forward strand.
CTGCTGCGCAGTTCATCATCGAAACCATCAAGCCGGAAGCCGTTGCCGTGCTGCACGACAAGCAGTCCTACGGGCAGGGGATCGCTTCCGCGGTCCGTTCCGAACTCGAAAAGGCCGGCGTGAAGGTCGTGATGTTCGAAGGGATCAATGCCGGCGATAGCGATTACTCCGCGGTGATCACCAAGATCCGCAGCAGCGGCGCCGACTTCGTCTACTACGGCGGTTATCACCCCGAAATGGGCCTGCTCCTGCGTCAAGGCGCCGAGCAGGGCCTCAACGTGAAATTCATGGGCCCGGAAGGCGTGGGCAATCCCGACATCAACGCCATCGGCGGCGCTTCGGTGGATGGCATGCTGGTCACACTGCCTGCCGACTTCACCCAGGACCCTGCGAACGCCGACATCGTGAAGGCATTCCGAGACAAGAACCGGGATCCAGGTGGCGCATTCCAGCTGACCGCTTATTCGGCCACGGTAGCCATTGCCGAAGGCATCAAGGGTGCGGGAGAAGACGATCCCACCAAGGTCGCCGAATGGCTGCACGCCAACTCGGTAAACACGCCCATTGGCGAATTGTCATGGGATGAGCAGGGCGATCTGGAAAACTTCCGCTTCGACGTGTTCACCTGGAAGAAGGACGGCAGCAAGGAAGTCTATAAGTAGGCGCTTGCCCGACACGCTGAAAAAGATGGGGAGCTCGAATCGGGCTCCCCATTTTTGTCAGGCCGCCTCGATGCGACGGCCGGTCTTGATGTCAAACCAGTGCAGCGGATGCACCCCATCGTCTCCGACCTCAATGGTCTCACCGATCTGCAGCGGATTCTTGAGCGTCTCGTTCACCGGGCAACGAATCACGATCGGCGTGTCGCCGTGGCGGCCGTGCACGAGTTGCTCTGACCCCAGGATCTCGATCATTTCGATCTCCATGGGAATGCCGGGAGCGTGCAGGCGCATGTGCTCGGGACGCATCCCCAGGTAACATTCGCGGTCTTCCAGGTCGGCCGGTATCAGGCGGCCCGGCACATTCAGGCTCATTCCCTTGTCGTCGCGCAGGCGACGCAGCGTATCGACACGCACGGGGATCAGGTTCATGGGCGGGGAGCCGATGAAACCCGCCACGAAGATGGAAGCCGGCTTCTCGAAGACCTCGGCCGGCGTGCCCACCTGCTCGGCCACCCCGCGGTTCATCACGATCATGCGATGGGCGAGCGTCATGGCTTCCACCTGATCGTGCGTAACGTAAAGGCTGGTGGTTCCGAGTCGGCGGTGCAGCTTCTGGATCTCGAGCCGCATCTGAACACGCAGCTTGGCATCGAGGTTCGACAGGGGTTCATCGAACAGGAAGACCTTGGGCTCGCGCACGATGGCACGACCCATCGCCACCCGCTGGCGTTGACCCCCGGATAGCTGGCGCGGACGGCGCTCCAGCAAATGGGAAAGCTCCAGGATGTCCGCAGCGCGCTGGACCCGCTCCCGAATATCTTCCTTGGAAAGGCGGCGGATCTTGAGGCCGTAAGCCATGTTCTCGTACACCGACATGTGGGGGTACAGGGCGTAGTTCTGGAAGACCATGGCAATGTCGCGCTCGGCCGGTTCCAGCTGGTTCACCACATTTCCACCAATGACGATTTCGCCGTCAGTGATGGTCTCCAGGCCGGCGACCATGCGCATCAGCGTGGACTTCCCACAGCCGGATGGACCCACGATCACAATGAACTCGCCGTCGGCAACGTCCATGTCGATGCCGTGTATGACGGCGACGTCGCCGGGATAGGTTTTCTTGACGCTTTTAAAGCTCAGAGTAGCCATAAGTGTTATTTCTCGGAATCGATCAGGCCGCGCACGAACCACTTCTGCATGAACAGCACGACCATTGCCGGAGGCAGCATGGCCAGCAGAGCCGTCGCCATTACAAGGTTCCAGTCGGTGACGCTGTCACCGCCGGAGATCATGCGCTTGATGCCGACCACAATGGGGTACATCTCTTCGCGCGTGGTCATGATCAGGGGCCACAGGTACTGGTTCCAGCCATAAATGAACTGGATGACGAAGAGGGCAGCGATGCTGGTTTTGGACAGCGGCAGCAGGACGTCTTTAAAGAAACGCATTGGCCCTGCACCATCGATACGCGCGGCTTCAACCAGCTCATCCGGCACGGTCAGGAAAAACTGCCGGAAGAGGAAAGTCGCCGTCGCGGACGCGATCAGGGGCAGAGTGAGACCTGCGTAGCTGTCGAGCATGCCCAGCCCCGCCACAACTTCATAGGTCGGCGTAATGCGAACTTCGACCGGCAACATCAGCGTGACGAAGATCATCCAGAAGAAGACCATGCGCAGGGGAAAGCGAAAGTAGACGACGGCGAAGGCCGACAGCATCGAGATGACGATCTTGCCCACGGCGATGATAAAGGCCATAACGGAGCTGACCCACATCATGCGGGCGACATCGGGGCTGCCCTGGCTACCGGTCAGGACAGCGGCGTAGTTGTCGAAAAAGTGCCGGCCCGGCAGCAGCGACATGGGCGCCTGAGCCACTTCCTGCGCCGTTTGCGTCGAAGCCACGAGGGCGACATACAGCGGGAACGCAATGGTCGCCACACCCAGCAGCAAGATCAGGTGAGAGAGGAAATCGAGCAGGGGACGTCGTTCTATCATCGTGATTGGCCTCTGCCCGTTCAGTAGTTGACCTTGCGGTCGATATAGCGGAACTGCACCACGGTAAGGGCGACCACGATGAGCATGAGAATGACGGACTGGGCCGCAGACGACCCGATGTCCAGGCCCTTGAAGCCGGTTGTGTAGACCTGATAGACCAGGATCGATGTGGAGGTACCCGGCCCGCCCTGCGTCATGATGTCGATGATCGCGAAGGTATCGAAAAAGGCGTAGATCACGTTCACCACCAGCAAGAAGAAGGTAGTGGGTGAAAGCAGCGGGAATACGATCGTCCAGAAACGGCGGAACGGACTCGCCCCATCGATGGCGGCAGCTTCGAGCAACGAGCGCGGAATGGCCTGCAGCCCGGCGAGGAAAAAGATGAAGTTATAGGAGATCTGCTTCCAGACCGCGGCGAGCACCACCAGCATCATGGCGTCATTGGGATTGAGCCGCGGATTCCAGGCGAGCCCCGCTTCCATCATGTACACAGCCAGAATGCCGACAGACGGCGAAAAGAGAAAAAGCCAAAGCACACCGGCAACCGCGGTCGCGACCGCGTACGGCCAGATCAGGAGGTTCTTGTAGAACGCGGCACCGCGCAACACGCGGTTGGCCATCACGGCCAACAGTAGCGAGATGCTGAGTGCCAGCACGGCAACCAGTGCCGAGAAGATGGCCGTAACCTGGAACGACTGCAGGTAGTCGCGATTGCGCATCAGGTCGCGGAAATTCTCGAGCCCCACAAAGGTGGTGGACAGCCCGAACGGGTCTTCCATATGGAAGGCTTGCCACAGAGCCTGACCGGCCGGCAAAAAGAAAAAAATCAGCGTAATGGCGAGCTGAGGCGCCACCAGCAGATACGGCAGGAGCTTGTGGCGGAAGACGACGCGCTTTTCCATGAGGGGAACCAGGAAGAAAAAAAACCGTGGGGGGCGCCGGCTAGGCGCCGCCCACGGCCGATTTTAGGTCAGTTCGATCACTTGACGCTGGATTCGAACCTCCGCAGCAACTCGTTGCCGCGTTCCACAATGCGCTTCATGCCGGCTTCGGCGCTGACGTCCCCTGCGAAGATGCGTTCCATCTCGCCGTCGGCGATTTCACGGATCTGCGGCAAAAAGCCCAGGCGCACGCCGCGGGAATGCTCGGTTGTGTCGGCGTCGAGCTGCTGAACCGCAACTTCGGTACCCGGGTTTTGATCGTAGAAGCCCGCCTTCTTCGTGACCTCGTAGCCGGCCTTGGTCACGGGCACGTAGCCGGTTTCCTGGTGCCACTTCGCCGCCATCTCGGGGCTCGAGATGTACTTGAAGAACTGCGTCACGCCCTTGTAGACCTCAGGCGATTTCTTGGCGAAGACCCACAGCGATGCGCCGCCGATAATGGTGTTCTGCGGGGCGCCTTCAATGTCATCGTGATAGGGAAGGGTGGAGGTGCCGAACTCGAACTTGCCGTTACGGATGATATTGGCGCGCGACCCGCTGGAGCCGGTGAACATCCCGCACTTGCCGGAAGTAAACAAGGCATTGGGGGCGTCGCCGCGGCCGCCATAGGTGAAGCTGCCGTCCTTGGCCATTTGCGCCAGGAAGTCGAAGTGCTTCACAAACGCCGGAGAGTCGACAGCCAGTTCCGCGTTCAGGCCATTGAAGCCGTTATTCTGCGTGGCATAGGAAACGTTGTGCCAGGCGGCGAAGGTCTCGAGCTGAATCCAGGAAGGCCAGCCGGTGGTGTAGCCGCACTCAAGGCCGGCTTCGCGCAGCTTCTTGCCGGCTGCGGCCACTTCCTTCCACGTCTTGGGAGGATTCTCCGGATCAAGGCCCGCCTTGCTGAAGGCGTCCTTGTTGTAATAGAGGACCGGGGTCGAGCTGTTGAACGGCATCGAAACCAGCTTGCCTTCGGGCGAGGAGTAATAGCCAGCCACAGCGCCGATGAAGTTCGCGGCATCGATCGGATCACCGGCTTCCTCGGACATCTCCTGCACAGGCTTGACCGCACCCTTGGCGTACATCATGGTGGCAGTGCCCACTTCGAACACCTGCAGGATGTCCGGTGCATTGCCGGAACGGAACGCAGCGATGCCCGCATTCATCGATTCGCCGTAGGTGCCCTTGTATATGGCTTTGACGGCATACTCGGACTGGCTCTTGTTGAAGCCTTCGACCAATTCATTGACGCGGTCGCCCAATGCGCCTTCCATGGAATGCCAGAACGTGATCTCGGTTGCTGCGTGAGCGGCGCCCATGCCGGCGATCATGCCGGCCAGTGAAAGGGCGAAGAGCTTTACTTTCATGAGTGATTCTCCTGTGATGAGCACCGGGGTGAGGGGTGGCGGAAGTAGTCCGGCTCCCGACAGCCTCGAGGCAGCGCGCATTCTATGACGTGTTCGTGACAACGGCGTGACTGTAGCGACTTTCCGGAACGCCCGTCAATGCGAAGAGACGGCAAATGGGAGAGCAGGCTTTCATTCATGCTTCCGCGGTGCCCATCCAAACGTACAATATTCGCCATGAACCACGAACTCACCATCGCATTCATCGGCGGAGGCAACATGGCTTCCGCCCTGGGCTCCGGGCTGATCGGCAAGCGCTGCGGCGCGCACGATGTGCACGTGATCGACGTCAACGACTCGGCGCTACGGTCCTGGGCCGAACAGGGCTGCTCAACCGCCACTGAACCGGACGCCACGCTGTCCACCCGCCGCATCTGGGTGCTGGCCGTCAAGCCGCAGCTCATGAAAGAAGTCGTCGCTTCGCTCAAGTCCTTCCTGACCGCCGAGACGCTGGTCGTCAGCATCGCGGCGGGCATTTCCGCCGAATCGCTCGGACAGTGGCTCGGCGAACCCGGTCAGCCTTACACGCGCGTCGTGCGATGCATGCCGAACACACCGGCACTCATCGCGGCCGGAGCAACCGGTCTGATGGCCGCCCCCGGCGTCACCGATGCCGACAAGGCTCAGGTCGAAACCCTGTTCAAGGCGGTGGGTGAGATTGTGTGGGTAGCCGATGACGCCGCCATCGATGTCGTCACATCCTTGTCCGGTAGCGGCCCGGCGTATGTCTTCCTTTTCCTCGAGGCGATGATCGCCACGGCCGTGGAGCAGGGCATGGATCCGGCGCAGGCTCGCCGGCTGGCGCTTGCCACCGTGACAGGCGCTACGCAGCTGGCCGCGCTTTCGCCGGAGGACCTGGCCACCCTGCGCGAGCGCGTGACCTCGAAAGGGGGCACGACGGCCGCAGCACTGGATACCTTCCGGGAGCGCGATTTCACCGGCACGGTACGGGCCGCCATGCTGGCCGCAGCGGGGCGTGCCGCGGAACTTTCCCGCGAATTTTCATGAAGTTATGTGCGGTTTCCAAATGCCTAGGGCATACCCGTAGTGACAGTGTCCCGACGCAGCCCGGAGAATATGCGGGCTGCCGTCACGACCTTGGGCGGCGGTAACAATTCTAGTCAGAACGTCACAACACTCTGGCGAAATATTTGGAGACCCGTAGGCATGAAGTCCTTTATCCGAGTCACGCCCCTCGCCCTGACGCTCGGCGCCATGGCCTTCGCAGGCAGCGTATACGCTGAGACCATCAAGATCGGCATCCCCCAGCCCATGACCGGCCCGGCCACCCAATATGGAGACCAGATCCAGGCCGGCGCGCTCACCGCCATTGAAGCCATCAACGCCGCCGGCGGCGTGAAAGGCAAAAAGCTCGAACCGCTACTCATCGACGACGGTTGCGAGCCCAAGCAGGCCGTTCCCGCAGCCAACCGCGTCGTGAACTCCGGCGCCAAGTTCGCCGTTGCGCACGCTTGTTCGGGCACCACCGTACCGGCCGTCAATGTGTATGAAAACGAAGGCATCGTCGCCATCACGCCGGGAGCCACTTCGCCCCTCGTGACCGACACCATCAAGCCGCATTACTTCTTCCGCACCATCGGTCGCGATGACCAGCAGGGTCCTTTCGCAGCCGAGTACATCGCCAATGAATTGAAACCGAAGGCGGTGGCCATCCTGCACGACAAACAGACTTACGGCAGCGGCATTGCCACGCAGGTTCGCGAAAGCCTGGGCAAGGCCGGGGTTGAAGTTTCGCTGTTTGAAGGCATCAACGTAGGCGACAGCGATTACTCCGCCGTCATCACGAAGCTCAAGTCGGTCAATCCCGAGCTCATCTACTTCGGTGGCTACCATGCGGAACTGGGCCTGCTGCTGCGCCAGGCGCGTGAACAAGGTCTGGAGACGCAGTTCATGGGTCCTGAAGGCGTGGCCAACGCCGACCTCGTCGCCATCGCCGGCCCCGCAGCCGAAGGCCTGCTGGTGACCTTGCCCGCCGACTTCACCAAGCTGCCGGGCAATGAACAGATCCTCGAGCACTTCAAGACTTACAAGCGCAGCCCGGACGGCGCCTTCACCATGCCGGCGTACGCAGCCGTGCAGATTCTGGTGGAAAGCATCAACGCCGTCGGCGAAGATCCAGACAAAGTGGCTGATCACATGCACCAGGCATCGTTCAACACCGCCATCGGTAAGGTCGAGTACGACGAAAAAGGCGACCTCAAGCAATTTGAATTCGCCGTCTATAAGGTGGACGACAAAGGCAACATGAACCAACTCGAGAAGTAAGCCGCCGTACTATCAGCGCTCCAGCCCCACACCGGCTGGAGCCTTTTTCTTTCCTGGTCGGCCGCTTATCGGCGGACCGACGTCGTGGAACCTCGTTTTATGTCCGACTTCCTACCCCAACTCGTGCAACAGTTCTTCAACGGACTGTCGCTGGGCGCCATCTATGCGCTAATTGCCATCGGCTACACAATGGTCTATGGCATCATCGGGATGATCAACTTCGCGCATGGCGAGATCTACATGATCGGTGCCTATGTCGGTCTGGTCACATTGTCCGCCATCGGCGTGGGTGCGGGGCTGCCCATCGCCCTCATCATCTTCCTCATGCTGGTGGTCGCAGTACTGGTCACTGCGGTCTACGGTTTTGCCGTCGAGAAGGTCGCCTACGCGCCATTGCGCGGAGGGCCACGACTCGTGCCACTGATCTCGGCCATCGGCATGTCGATCTTCCTGCAGAACTGGGTCGCCATCGGGCAGGGTGCCCGCGACATGGCGGTGCCTGCCCTCATCACCGGCGCGCTACAGGTCAACATCGGCGACTACACGATCACCGCGCCTTACTCGCGCATCATGATCATTCTGGTCACGGTCGTTCTGATGATCATGCTCCACCTGTACATCAAGCACTCCAGGCTGGGCCGGGCATCTCGCGCATGCTCGCAAGACCTGCGCATGGCCAACCTGCTGGGCATCGATACCAACAAGATCATTTCCTTCACTTTCGTGGTCGGCGCCATGCTCGCCGCCGTGGGCGGGGTGCTCATCGCCCTGGCCATCGGAAAACTGAACCCCTTCATCGGCTTCCTGGCCGGCATCAAGGCGTTCACGGCTGCCGTGCTCGGAGGCATCGGCAGCATACCGGGCGCGATGCTCGGCGGCGTATTGCTCGGCCTGGCCGAGACCTTCGCCGCCGCGTACATCTCGTCGCAGTACAAGGACATCGTCGCGTTCAGCCTGCTGGTGCTCATCCTGCTGTTCCGGCCGACGGGGCTCCTCGGTAAACCCGAAGTGGAAAAAGTGTAATGGCTAGTCATATCAAGAACGCCTTTATCGCGGCCATCATGGCCGGCATCATCATTGCGCCGGTCTATGGCTTACAGATCGTGCGCGTCGGCATGCAGACCCAGATCGAGCCCGAATGGGACATGGTGCTGATCGGCATGGCGCTTGTTTTCGTGTTCCAGGCCTTCGTACGGCCGGCGGTTCAGAAAGTCCTCAGCCGCAAGGGCGGCGCCATCCACATGCCGGTGCTCAATGACAAGGCGCGTCGCGCCAGCATCGTCCTGCTGATCGCCATCGCGCTGATCTGGCCCTTCTTCACCGGGCGGGCGGAAGTCGATATCGCCACGCTGGTGCTCATCTACGTGATGCTGGGGCTGGGGCTCAACATCGTGGTCGGCTTTGCCGGGTTGCTCGATCTCGGTTTCGTAGGCTTTTACGCTGTGGGCGCCTACACCTATGCGCTGCTCTACCACTGGGCAGGCTGGGGCTTCTGGGAAGCGCTGCCTCTGGCGGGTGCCATGGCGGGGCTGTTCGGCTACCTGCTCGGCTTTCCCGTCCTGCGTCTGCGCGGCGACTATCTCGCTATCGTGACGCTGGGCTTCGGTGAAATCATTCGCCTGCTGCTCATCAACCTTTACCAGTACACCGGTGGGCCGGACGGCATTTCCGGCATTCCGAAGCCCACGGTATTCGGCATGCCCATGACCCGCCGGGCACCAGAAGGAGAGACCACTTTCCACGATTTCATGGGTTGGCAGTTCGACAACATGCACGTGATCATCTATCTCTACCTGATGGCGTTGGCCCTGGCGCTCATCACGCTGTTCGTTTCGAACCGCGTGATCCGCATGCCAATCGGTCGCGCTTGGGAAGCATTGCGCGAAGACGAAATCGCGTGCCGGTCTCTGGGCCTTAACCCCACCAACATCAAGCTGTCGGCTTTCACCATGGGCGCCGTCTTTGCGGGCTTTGGCGGTGCCTTCTTCGCGGCACGCCAGGGCCTGGTGAATCCCGAGTCATTCACATTTCTCGAATCGGCCCTCATCCTCGCCATCGTGGTGCTCGGGGGTATGGGATCCCAAGTGGGCGTCATCCTGGCCGCCATCGTATTGACGGTACTGCCAGAAGTCGCCCGCGAGTTTGCCGAATACCGGATGATGATCTTCGGTTTGGTCATGGTCCTGATGATGATGTGGCGTCCGCAAGGTCTGCTGCCCATGAAACGTCCGCACGTGGAGTTGAAGCGATGAGCAAGGTCCTGCTGCATGTTTCGGATCTCACCATGCGCTTCGGGGGTCTGCTGGCCGTCGACGGAGTGGCATTCGAAGTCCATGATGATGAAGTGTTCGCCATCATCGGTCCCAACGGGGCCGGAAAAACAACCGTGTTCAACTGCGTGGGCGGCTTCTACAAGCCCACGTCGGGCGTCATCACCATGGATGAAAAGCCCATACATGGTCTACCCAGCCACAAGGTGGCCCGTGAAGGCCTGGTGCGCACGTTTCAGAACGTGCGCCTGTTCAAGAACCTGACGGTCCTTGAAAACCTCATGGTGGCCCAGCACCAGCACATCAACACCAGTCTGGTGGCCGGTCTGTTGAAGACGCCGTCCTTCCGCGATTCCGAGCGCCAGGCGCTCGACAATGCGGTGGAATGGCTGGAGTTCATGGGTATCCGGGAATACGCTAACCGGGAAGCCGGCAACCTCGCCTACGGGCACCAACGGCGCCTGGAAATCGCCCGCTGCATGATTACACGTCCTCGTCTGCTCATGCTCGACGAACCGGCGGCCGGCCTGAATCCGCAGGAGAAACGCGATCTCCAGTTGCTGATCGATCAACTGCGCAAGGAATTTGGCGTGGCTGTGCTGCTTATCGAGCACGACATGAGCCTGGTCATGGGCATTTCCGACCGCATCATGGTCATGGAGCACGGCAAGCCGATCACCACCGGCACACCGGTGGAGGTCCGCGCGGATCCGCGAGTGATCAAGGCTTACCTGGGGGAAGATTAGTGCTGAAGCTGCAGAACATAAACACCTTTTACGGGGCCATCCAGGCCTTGAACGACGTGTCTGTTGAAGTCAACAAGGGCGAGATCGTCACCCTGATTGGCGCCAACGGCGCAGGCAAGACCACTTTGCTCATGACCGTCTGCGGTTCACCAAGGGCGCGTAGCGGCTCGGTGATATTCCAGGGTGAAGACATCACACAGGCGCCCACCCATCTGATCATGCAGCGGGGCATCGCCATTTCTCCCGAAGGGCGACGCGTGTTTCCCGACCTGTCGGTCACGGAGAACCTGCAGATGGGCGGGTTTTTCCTGAACAAGCAGGAGATAGAGGCCGGCCTGGATCGCGTTTATGACCTCTTTCCCCGCCTGAAAGAGCGTTCATCGCAGCGCGCCGGTACCATGTCCGGCGGCGAGCAGCAGATGCTTGCAATCGGGCGCGCACTGATGACCCAGCCCACACTGCTGTTGCTGGATGAGCCTACGCTTGGGCTGGCGCCGCTGATCATCGCGCAGATCTTCGACATCATCCGCACCATCCGCGAACAGGGAGTGACCGTATTCCTGGTGGAGCAGAACGCGCATAAGGCGCTGCAAGTGGCGGATCGCGGATATGTGCTAGAGACAGGCAAGGTGGTTCTGGCCGACACCGGCGAGAACCTGCTGGTGAATGACGAGGTCCGCAAGGCTTATCTGGGCGCCTGAGGGCTTTGCGTCCATACCGGCACAGAAAAATGGCGGAGTCGCTTGAGCGCTCCGCCATTTCTCGTTATTGCTCACGGATTCAGCCGCTTATTGCCATAGAAGGGCCGGGCGGTTTATTGCCATCGAGGCGCCCCACGGCTTATTGCAGCCCTTGTGCCGCGACGGCCGCCTTCACACCCGAGTCCGCGTTCATGCGCTCATGGAAGGCAAGCAGATTCGGGAAGCCCGAAAGGTCCATCTTGAGCGAATGGGCCCAACGCAGCACGGTGTAAAGATAGGGATCCACAATGGACCGTGTTCCGGTGACCCATTGCTTGCCTTCGAGCTGCTTTTCCAGGACGCCGAACAGTTGCATCGCTTTCGCTTTGCCTCCAGCGGCCAGCTTTTCCTGAGCCGCTGCGTCATCCGTATAGCCGGCTTTTCCGAAGACCAGGCTGAACGCCTTGTGCAAATCGGCGTTTACGAAAGACAGCCAGCGCCTTGCATCGGCACGCTCACGCACGTCGCGCGGGAGCAGCGCCGCTTCAGGATGCAGTTCTGCCAGATACTCCAGAATGGCAACGCTCTGGGTGAGAATCAGGTCGCCGTCGACCAGCACTGGCACCGAGCCGACCGGGTTCAGAGCCAGAAACGCGGGCTCTTTGAGTTCATTGCGTGCCACGGCTTGCGTATCGTAAGGCTTGCCGATCCATTCCAGCGTGATGTGCGTTGCGAGCGGGCACGCACCAGGCATGTAGTAAAGCTTCATTGGGGTTCTCCTTGCTCTTGTGTTCCCAGGTGCAGGGAAAGAAACGATTCCATGCGTTCGTAGAACTCGAATTTGTTCTCATCATTGTGGAAGCCGTGGCCTTCGTTTTCCTTGACCATGTATTCCACCTCAACGCCACGCGAGCGCAGCGCGGCCACCATCTGATCGCTCTCGTCCTTGTTCACCCGGGGATCATTGGCTCCCTGCGCGATGAACAAGGGCGTACGGATCTTGTCGGCGTTAAGCGCGGGAGAAGTGGCCACCAGGCGCTCATGGTCCTTCTCAGGATGACCCACCATGCTGTACATCTTCTCAAGCAAAGGTTTCCAGTACGGGGGGATGGTGTTCAGGAAAGTGAGCAGGTTGGACACCCCCACGAAGTCGACGGCGGCCGCATAGAGCTCCGGTGTGCGCGTGATGCCGGACAGCACGGCATAGCCGCCATAACTGCCGCCGTAGATGGCGATGCGATTGCGGTCGGCGATTCCCTGCTCGATGAGCCACTCGACTCCATCGGTGATGTCGTCCTGCATCGCCAGGCCCCATTGGCCGAAGCCCGCTTCCCAGAAGTCCCGGCCATACCCGGTGGAACCGCGGAAATTCATCTGGAACACGCAATACCCGCGGTTGGCCAGAAACTGCGCTTCCGGATTGAAGCCCCAGCTGTCGCGCGCCCATGGCCCGCCATGCGGATTCACCACGCAAGGCAGACCGCGCGGCTCTCGTCCTTTCGGCAGCGTCAGGTAGCCATGAACGACCAGGCCGTCACGCGTCGTGTACTGCACCGCGCGGACCTCGGCCATGTCTTCTTCAGGTAGTGCAGGATTGATATCCGCAAGCTTCGTAAGGCCGCCTGTATCGTCATCGTAGATATAGCGGCTTCCAGGCGTGCGGTCGTTGTAGGCGGCCACCACGTATTTACGTTCGTCACGCGAGCTGTCCTGCAGTGCAATCTCATAGCCGGGCAAGGCCTCTCGCACGCGCAGGTGGCGTTCCGCCGACTGCTGGTCGAAGAAATGGTGCCGGGTCCGGTCAGTCTGGTATACGGCGGCGGTAAGCACGTGACGCAAGCGCGAATACTCGACGCCGTCCAGGTCGACTTCATCGGCCTCGAATACCAGTTGCTCCTCATCGGGCTGTTCCGGGTCGATGATCACCAGGGCCAGGCGGTCTCTGCCTCGATTGCTCAAGGCATAAAGACGCCGGTCGTCAAACGTGAACAGTGCAGGGCTTACCGTCACGCGGAAATCGGTAGTGATGATAGGGCGGAAGGGTTCGCTCTCGTCCTCACGGTAAAGCAGGGTGGTTTGCAGGCCATCACTCTCGGTGGCGCCCCGCAGGCGGCCGTGATGGTCGGTGTGCCAGCCGACGATGTTGCCGGGGTTCTCTGCCAGCAACGTTTCTTCGCCGCTACGCACGTTCACCCGGTAGACATCGAAGGATTGCGGATCGCGATGGTTGTGTGCCACGAGGATATGATCCGGATCCTCGTACAGATCATCGATGATGCCGGCACGGGTGTCGGGATAGGGCGTCAGGTCGGAAATGTCTCCGGTCTCGACGTCGACCGCCACCACATGGAAGTTCTCGTCACCCCCGAAGTCCTTCGCATAAAGCAGCGTATTGGAACCCTTCCAATAGTATTCGGCGATATCCCTTTCGGTTTCGCGCGTAAGGCAGCGGGCTTCACCTACGGGTTCACTGCCTTCCAGTGCCTGCACGAAAATGTTCATGCGGGCCGGCCCGCCATCGAAGGACACCGGTTTCATGAACGAAAGCAGGCGGCCGTCGTCGGATAGCCGGAAGAATCCTTGCTCGGGATTGCGGAAGAAATCGGTGAGTGGGTAGACGGGAGGAACGCGATTGCCGGTCATTGATGGTTTCCGTTGCAGTGGACGGCCTGGCATGCAGGGGGCCCGTTCAAAACTATTACTATATCGGATCAAAGCCAAGACCACGTTACGAACGTGAGCGAGCCCGCAAGGCACCTAGGACACTGAGGAGACCCATGACACAAGCCGCAATGAAGGTCGTATTCCTGGACCGTGACACGATTTCCCCTGAAACCACGTTGCGGTCGTTTGTCTTTCCGCACACGCTTACTGTGCATGCGCGCAGCCGCCCCGAACAGGTGGCGGAACGGATTGCCGACGCAGACATCGTGATCGTGAACAAGGTTCCCATCCGGGCAGATGCGCTGGCGGCAGCCCCGCGCCTGCGTATGATCGCACTGGCCGCGACCGGGAGCGACAACGTCGATCTGGCCGAATGTGAACGCCGCGGCATCGTGGTGTCCAACATTCGCGGGTATGCCACGCGCAGTGTGCCGGAGCACGTGTTTGCGCTCATATTTGCCTTGCGACGCAGCATCGTGGCTTACCACCAATCGGTCAAAACGGGACGCTGGCAGCAAGCCGACCAATTCTGCTACTTCGATTACCCCATCCGCGATCTGGAAGGCTCGACCCTCGGCATCATCGGCGCGGGAGCATTGGGCCAGTCGGTCGCCCGTATTGGACGGGCGTTGGGCATGCGCG